>JAKSLO010000053.1 GCA_024401185.1 Bacteroidaceae bacterium
GGTGCAGACCTTTCCATTCGCGTTCACGGGAAGCCTGAGAATGAAACCCGTATGTCATCCTGGAAGAAGTCCACACCATAGGCATGAACATCAACTAACGGATGACATTGAACGGGAAAGTCTTCCTATCAGACAATCCTCGTGAACAAATTACTTCGAAATCCTTTCAGGTGAAAAGAAATCAGTTTCTCAGGCTTTTTCTTTTTCTGAACGCGAAATAATAGTCAATGCTGTATGATAATATGTAACTATTTCTGTTTGCCCCAGCTGATGCCGAGGCGGTTATACTTGAATTTATTTGTTTGACGTTATGTTTGTTTTTCTACTCCATTACGAGGTTAGCGTTATGCCTTGCACTTTTGCCGTAGGGCAAAACGTAAAGGAGGAAGCGGTCTCTGACCGCAAAATTACGAAGAAATCTGCAATTATCAGCAAGAAAATCTTTGATTTTATTGAAATATGGCAATGTTTTACATTTGGAAGGGTGTTTACAGGGTAGTGGGAGGTATGTTTGATGGGTGTTATTTTATTCCTATGTGCACCCTACTTTCACTCAATTGGCTTACGTCTGGCTTACGTGTTTTTACGTAAGCCAGACGTAAGCCGACTGAGTGAAACATGAGGGCAGGTAGTAGGCACACAGAATGAATGTCCACACTCATGAGGCCAACTCACAGCCTTCAGCTTTCGACCAAGTATTTCTCAAGAAACTCACATATCAAAAAAATAAAGAACAGTACTATCAAAATCAGTGGAAACGATTCATTATTTAACAAAAAAAGGACATTTTTTGTTCACTTGTGATGTATTATCCAACAAATAATTATATATTTGTGTGCAAATACTTTACCAACGACAGAAAATGACACTAAATAGCAACCAGAACCGAATCAAGGGATTCAGAACCAGTAGGTGGCTGAAAGAACTGTTCGACAACAATCATACACCATAAGTAAGTGGTGTCAACCTTACGATCGATTCAACAGCAAAAAACAATCAGAGAGTTTGGCTAAGGTTGGCAAGGTAGTTAGTCAAAATGTTGTATGTTTAAGTTCATATTACATTATGATTCATAACCCAGACCTCGCCCATACGGCATAAAAAGAAGAAAAGAAATGGCATACATCAAAACAATTGAAATAACCGGTCTCTTCGGAGAGAAAACCATAAAGTGGAATCTTTTTGAAGACGTCAACATACTTGGCGGCAAGAATGGCAGTGGAAAATCTACCATATTTAGGTTGTGCTATACACTTTTGAAAAACAACGTCATCAAAGAAATTCAAGATAGGTATCTCTTTGACTTGGCAACGAGAGTTGATATCATGTTCTCTAATGGTTGGAAATATACATGGACAAAGTTGACTGATGCACCTCGTAACATTGATGACATTAAGGGGCAATACTCAGGGATGGTATTTCTTGACAATTCAAAGACAATAAATCAGCAAGCTTTTATCTACGATGACAAAGGAGAAGTCCATAATGATATGGTCGTATCTTCCATCGTGGATGTCTCCTATCTAAATTCTTTTGACCAGTTTGTCGCCACAGCAAAGAATCTGAAGGACTCCACAACTGAGAGATTTGACAATCCCACCATGCTCGACATGATGATACAGGATCAGATTATTGCTCGCAACAGTTACTTTTTCAACACCATTGCCAAACACATGGGAAATACGGAGGAGGATATTGCCGTTCGCGAAGCGTACAATGAGTCAAAAAAGGCATTTGAAGATGTCATAGATACCTTCTTGCCAGGGTACAACCAATACTCTCCCGAAACCTTTGAATTCATCAAGAAGGACAGCAATATCAAGTTCGAGAACCTCTCATCTGGTGAGAAACAAATACTATGGCTTCTCCTAACCATCTTCAACCAGCAGAAGAAACAAACCGTACTCTTTATGGACGAACCCGACTTGAGTATGCATATTGACTGGAAAGAAATGCTTATCAGTAAATTGCATCAAATGAACCCCAACATGCAACTTATAGTTTCAACACATGCGCCCAGCCTCATCACAGGATGGATAGACAAGGTACAGGAAGTAGAGCAGATAACTATTTAAGATCTTTATCATGGCAACATTGATAAGTGCATACAATCCCGATTATTCTCGTAATTCGGCTATATTAACGGGCAAAAAAGATCGTCGAGTTACCGTTGAGGTAGAAGATTCCATAGACGAGGATTTCTGGCGTGACCTTTTGGATAGCGTAGATACGGGCAAGGAGTTTCACTTCAAAACCTACCGTACCATCACTAAAAAAGAATCCTACACGGAATCGAAAGGAAAGTACAGTATCATGCTTATGGCATCATCTTTTGACCAAAATCATATAGGATGTGTGGATGCAGACAATGATTGGTTGCTCTCTGACGTAACCGAATCCGGCAAAATTCTAACATCAAACAAATGCCTACTACACACGTATGGCTATTCTATCGAGAACCTGATGTGTTCACCAGAGACACTTACAGACCTTATTTGGAAGTCATGTAAAGAAAAGACCGATTTTGATTTCATAACATACTTTGATAACCTGTCTCAGGCAATCTATCCTTTGCTTATGTGGTCATTGTATTTGTACTCAATAGAATCTCATGACTTCACAGCTACATCATGGCACAAGATGCTGCCCCAAGATTGTACGGACACGGATAGAATAGCCGAGATGGCAGAAACCACGATTGCGGAACTACGTGCTAAACATCCCGATGCCGAACAAAACATCCTTTCTTTGGCGCAACAACTTGTAAGTCAAAAAGCATTGAATCAACAGAACGCATACCTCTTTGTTCGTGGCCATGCACTATTTGCACACATCCTTCGCGCCCTCCTCAAACCAATAGCAGATGAACTCTTCAACAAGCATATCAATGAATTGAGCCGAGAAGAGAAAGCGTCGTATTCCAAATATGTCAACAACAACAGACTTGAGGATCTGTTATCCAAAAATTACAGCTATAAGAATAAATCGCAAATATACAACTGCATAAGCGAAGATGCAAAAAAAATATGGGCATAGAGCAACATCTTCTTTAAAAACGTGAGTTCTTCGACTCGTACTTGTGGCAGAAGACGATGTAACTTATAAGCCCGAAGAGCACAAAAGAGGCTCCTATCAAGGCAGGATAGTGATAGGTGGAGGGGACGGCCTCATCAATGGGCAAACCACCTGCCCAGGCACCAATGGCATTGCCCAGATTAAAGGCAATCTGCACCATTGCACCGCCCATCAGTTCACCACCCTTGCTGTGCCGCACAAACAGCAATTGCTGAGGGGAAGAAACGGCAAACAAGCCACAAGTGGTCAGCATCATCAAGGGGATGGCACACCACATGAGATGCGTGGTGAAGAAGGTCAGCAACAAGCACACAAGAATGCACGCCTCAATGCCTCTGCCCGTACGGCCAGGGCCAAACCTATCCGACAATTTACCTCCCGAGAGATTGCCCACTACCATGCCCGCACCTGCCAGTACGAGCATAATACCCATCAGGTGTTCTGGCACACCAGCCAAACCTGTCAGCGTGGGCGAGATATAGCTGTACCAGCAGAAAACGCCACCATTACCCATGATGGTGCAGATGAACAAGAGCCACGGAGCCCAACTCCTAAGAAAGCGAAACTCACTTTTCAGCCCATGGTCGGGAAGCGCATCCATCCGGGGAATCCAGCGAGCTATGCTCAGCCAGGTGATGATGTTCCAGCAGGTAGAGAAATAGAAGATATAACGCCATGAAAGCGCAGACGTAACCCAGGCACAAAGAGGGTTTCCCATCAGATTGGCTATGGCCATGCCCAGCGACACGATAGCCACGGCAAACGTAGCCTTTTCACCCCTTGCCAAACGGTCGGCCATGATTGCACCCACGCCAAAGAAAGCGCCATGGGGAGTGCCGCTCAGGAAACGTATGGCAAGCATCAGGTAGTAAGGCCACGACTCGCCATCGGCACCAGGCACAGGACAGCATGCCATAGCCAACGAGGTGAGCGTGCTGATGGCCATCAGCACATACATGATATGTTTCAGCGGAAGCTTGCGCGCAAAAGCTGCCACCAAAGGAGCACCCACACAAACACCCAGGGCATAGGCCGATATAAAATTACCGGCATCGGCTATTCCCACCCGAAAGTCGTGAGCCAGATAAGGCAGGATGCCCATCATCACAAACTCAGAGATGCCCAACCCGAAACTGCCAAACGCCAATGCCGTCAAACTCTTCTTCATACCTTCTTACTTAGTAACGATAAATAACCTCTCAAGGATCATGGTTTATGAACATCTTAACCATAACGCTAAATTGGCGGCGCAAAATTACAAAGAAAACATCAGATGACAAAAGAAGGAAGGAAAAAACACACAAAGTCAGAAAAGGCACTTCTGCATCAGCGCAAAAGTGCCTTAGTATGGATTGAAATGATTATCACCAGAAAACAACTGACCAGGGAGAGACGCTTACGCCAACTCCTTGATGCGCGCAATGGCACGTTCGCAGTCCTCACGCTTGCCAAAGGCAGTAAGACGGACATAACCCTCGCCCGAAGGACCAAAGCCTACACCCGGCGTGGTGACGATGCCTGCCTGATGAAGAAGAAGGTCGAAGAACTCCCACGAGCCAACGCCTGCGGGCGTCTTGAGCCAGATGTAAGGAGCATCCGTACCACCAAACACCTCATAGCCCATCTGCATAAGCTGCTCACGCATCATGGTGGCATTCTGCATGTAGTAGGCAACGGTTTGACGCACCTGCTGCTTGCCCTCCTCGGTGTAGATGGCCTCGGCAGCACGCTGTGTGATGTAAGAGGTGCCATTGAACTTGGTGCATTGGCGACGGTTCCACAAGGCATTCAGCATCACCTCCTCCTCACCCTCCTTGGGATTGGGCACCTTCAGTTCCTTGGGTACAATGGTATAGCCACAGCGCACGCCGGTGAATCCGGCCGTCTTGGAGTAGCTGCGCAACTCGATGGCACATTGCTTTGCACCAGGAATCTCGTAGATGGTATGTGGAATGTCATCATGCTGAATGTAAGCCTCGTAGGCAGCATCGAAGAGGATGAGGCTCTTCTCACGCAACGCATACTCCACCCACACGGCAAGCTGCTGCTTGTTGAGCACCGTTCCGGTGGGGTTGTTGGGATAGCAAAGGTAAATGATGTCGATATGCTTCTGAGGAAGGGCAGGCACAAACTGGTTGGCAGCCGAAACAGGCAAAAAGGTAATGTTACTCCAACTTCCGTCCACAAAGTCACCCGCACGTCCCGACATCACGTTACTATCCACATAGACAGGATAGACAGGGTCGGTGACACCCACCGAGCAACGTGTGTCAAGAATATCGCCGATATTGCCACAATCGCTTTTCGCACCATCGCTGATGAACACCTCGTCAAGGTCAAGCTTTACACCCCTTGGCTCATAGTCGTTCTTGACAATGGCCTCACGCAGGAAGTCGTAGCCCTGCTCGGGACCATAGCCACGGAAGGTGACCGTATCGGCCATTTCATCGACAGCACGATGCATGGCGTCAATACAAGCCTTAGGAAGGGGCTGGGTGACGTCGCCAATACCCAAGCTGATGACATCCACCTCGGGATGCTCAGCCTTAAACGTCTTCACCTTCTTGGCAATAGTAGAGAAAAGATAGCTGCTTTGCAGTTTCAGAAAGTTTTTGTTAATCATTGTTCCTTATAGTTTTTCGTTCCGCCCTACAAAAACCGGGCAATTATTCGTTTATCACACCCTCAAAGGAGGTTTCGGCAGGACCCGTCATCAAGACGTGACCATTCACCTCGTCATAGGTAATCTCCAGTTCGCCGCCATCCATCAGCACCTTGCTGAAGCATCCGGCACGACCGGTGAGGAAGGCAGCCACAGCCGTGGCACAAGCTCCGGTTCCGCATGCCTGCGTAATGCCCGAACCACGTTCCCACACACGCATACGAAGCACATCGTCCTGACGGACCTCAACAAACTCTACATTGGTACGTTCGGGGAAAAGAGGGTCGAACTCAATCTTAGGCCCTATCTTGTCCACCTCAATCTGGGTAATGTCATCGACAAATATCACCACATGCGGATTGCCCATGCACACATAGGTGGCGCGAAACTCCTTGCCATCGACAAGCACAGGAGTCTGCGAAAGGTCTCCAGTAGGCGTATTCACCTGCAGCTCGTTACGGGTAAGTGCCTTGCCCATGTCAACGACAGCACGCTTAACCACACCCTCGCTATCGGGCAGAAGGGTAATGTGCTTGATGCCCGAGAGCGTGTCGAGCGTGATGGAGGTCTTGTCGGTGAGATGATGGTCGTAAACGTACTTTCCCACACACCGTGAACCATTGCCACACATCAACGCCTCTGTGCCATCGGCATTGAAGATGCGCATCTGGAAGTCAGCCACTTCGCTTCGGCTAATCATAATCAGCCCGTCGGAACCAATTCCTGTGTGAGGCTTGCTCCACTTGATAGAGAACTCTGCCGGATTGGCTATAGGATAGAGGTCGGTATTGACGTAGATGTAGTCGTTGCCCAAACCGTGCATTTTAGTAAACTGTATCATTTGTCTATTGCGGCTTTAATGAATGACATAAATAAGGGATGAGGACGAAGTACGGTGCTCTGGTACTCGGGATGGAACTGTGTGCCAATGAACCAACGAAGCGTGGGTATCTCCACAATCTCTACAAGCTTTGCCTCGGGGTTACGACCCACACATTGCATGCCCTTCTCCTCGTACTCTTCCAAATATCGATTGTTGAACTCGTAACGATGGCGATGGCGCTCACGAACCATCACGCTACCGTATATCTCGGCCAGACGACTGCCAGGTTGCAACTCACAGTCATAGGCTCCAAGACGCATGGTGCCACCCATGTTTGAGATGTTCTTCTGATCCTCCATCATGTCAATGACATTATGAGGCGTGCTGGCATCCATCTCGCTACTATTGGCATCCTTGTAACCCAGCACGTTGCGGGCAAACTCAATGACCATCATCTGCATGCCCAGGCAAATGCCGAAGCAAGGAATGTTGTGCGTGCGAGCATACTCTGTGGCCAGTATCTTGCCCTCTATGCCACGCTGGCCAAATCCGGGACAGATGACCAAACCGTCTTGCTCCTTGAGTTGCTGCTCAGCCAACTGTTTCTCCTCGGCACTTCCGTCGGTAAGATGCTCAGAGTTGATAAATGTAATCTTCACCTTATGGTGATGATAGGTAGCGGCATGCGACAGGCTCTCGCTGATGCTCTTATAGGCGTCCTGAAGGTCATACTTACCCACCAAACCAATGCGTACAATCTCGGTGGCAGTATTTCTCAACTCCAGGAAGTTGAGCCAGGGTCCCAACTTGGGAGTCTCGCCTACAGGAATGCCCATCTTGCGCAGGATGGCGCTATCCAATCCCTGACGCTGCATATTGACGGGTACTTCGTAGATGCTGGGCAGGTCTTCGCTCTGAATGACACACTCAAGGTCAACATTGCAGAACCCAGCCACCTTCATGCGCATATTGTCATCAAGATGCTTCTCTGTGCGCAGAATGAGAATATCTGGCTGAATGCCATAGCTCAGCATCTCCTTTACGGAATGCTGCGTGGGCTTGGTCTTCAACTCATCGGCAGCCTTCAGATAAGGCACATAGGTAAGGTGAACGCTGATGGAATCGCGACCCAGTTCCCACTTCAGCTGACGGATAGCCTCAAGGAAAGGTGCACTTTCAATATCTCCGATTGTGCCACCAATCTCGGTGATGACAAAGTCATACTCACCCGTCTCGCCCAAGCACTTGATGTTGTTCTTTATCTCATCGGTGATGTGAGGCACCACCTGAATGGTCTTACCCAGGTAGTCACCACGACGCTCCTTGTCGATGACCGACTTGTAGATACGGCCAGTAGTCATGGAGTTGGCACGTGTGGTTTGAATACCCGTGAAACGCTCGTAGTGTCCCAGGTCAAGGTCTGTCTCCATACCGTCAACAGTAACATAACACTCGCCATGCTCATAAGGATTGAGCGTACCTGGGTCAATATTGATGTAGGGATCAAATTTCTGAATGGTAATCTTATAACCACGAGCTTGAAGCAGCTTTCCTATCGAACTGGATATGATACCCTTGCCAAGGGATGAAACCACACCGCCCGTTACAAAAATGTATTTTGCCATAGTCTTATTTTTGATTCGATTCGTAATACTCTATGAATGCCCTATTCAGCATTCTCAAACCGCCACGCGTGGGATAGTCGCCCGTAAAGTACCAATCACCTGTGTGCTCAGGACAAGCCTTTCGAAGGCCTTCACACGTCTGGAAGATAATCTCGGTTTGTGTGCCAATATTCTCGGGCGTAAGCAGTTCAGCCATCTTGGCAGACACCTCCTCATCGGTAAAGGGAGCGTAGATCTCCTTGACATGGTTTGTCATATCGTCGCTATCGCTTGCCACCTGTGCCTTACAAGCCTCGTACACCTGAGTCATGACATGCTCCATGCCACGCTCGCGCAGCAATGCCAAGGCTGCCTTGAAGGCAATAAACTGCTCCATGCTGCTCATGTCGATGCCATAGTAATCGGGATAGCGAATCTGAGGAGAGGAAGACAGGATGATGGTTTTCTTGGGATGCAGACGATCCAATATGCGAATGATGCTCTGTCGGAGTGTGGTGCCTCGCACAATGCTGTCGTCAATAATGACGAGGTTGTCGGTATAGGGTTCCAAACTGCCATAGGTAATGTCATAGACGTGTGCAGCCAAGTCGTTGCGGCTATTGCCTTCTGCAATGAAGGTACGCAGCTTGATGTCCTTGTGCACCACCTTCTCACGTCGGATGGGATAGCCAGCCTTCTCGAAGGCCTCGCACAAACCATAATAGGCTGTCTCGGCGGTATTGGGAATGTATGAGAAGACCGTATGCTGCCAGTCACCCTCAATGGCCTTCATGACTGCGGGCATAAGTTCCTCGCCCAACTTCTTGCGTTCGCGATAAATATCCTGGTCGCTACCACGACTGAAGTATATGCGTTCAAACGAGCATGCTCTTTTTGGCTGAGGCTGATTGATCTGTTCCAGACGAATAGTACCGTTCTGCGAGGTAAGCAAAGCCTGTCCGGGTTGCAACTCGTGTATGTCGTCGATATTGACATTCAAAACCGTTTGAATGACAGGGCGCTCAGAAGCCAAGACCATTATCTCATCATCCTGGTACCAGAAGGCTGTGCGAATGCCCCATGGGTCACGCAAGGCAAACGACTCGCCACTACCGGTCACACCACACATCACGTATCCGCCATCCCAATAGCAACTGCTTGTGCGCAGCACATTGGCCATGTCGATGCGCTCCTCAATGGCATGCGTCAGATCAAGCCCGGTCTTACCCACGGCAGTACAACGGTTATAGACGCGCTCCACCTCTCTGTCTAACCTATGGCCCACCTGTTCGAGCATGATGTGCGTATCAGCATATTTGCGAGGATGCTGTCCGTTGGCCACAATACGCTGAAACACCTCATCCACATTGGTCAGGTTGAAGTTGCCACAAAGGGCAAGGTTCTTGGCCCTCCAGTTGTTGCGTCGCAGAAAGGGATGGATGTAATCCAAACCACTCTTTCCCGTGGTGGAATAGCGCAGATGTCCCATGTACAATTCGCCGATGAAGGGTAATATGCCCTCCTCATCGGCCTGGGTGTGCTGCTGCTGGGTATGCACGGCATTAAACACCTCGGTGATGGCTGTTGCACCTGCCGCACGCTCACGAAACATGTATTCGTCACCGGGCTTGGCACTCAGCCTCACACAAGCCAATCCGGCACCTTCCTGGCCGCGATTGTGCTGTTTCTCCATCAAGAGGTATAACTTATTCAGAGCGTACTGCATCGTGCCGTACTTCTCTTCATAGTATTTCAGGGGCTTGAGCAATCTGATCATTGCCACGCCACATTCATGCTTGAGTTGCTCCATTTTGATTGTCAAATAATGCTGGTTGCTGATTTGTCGTTGTTTTTTAGTAGGTCCCCATCTCCCGACGGGAGGCCTACATATAAAACAACCAACAAAAGTGAGTCTTATATGACTCTAAATCATTATCTCTCTTTAGAACTTTTCTGTTCACTCCTTGCTTATTACGTCACACACACAAAGGTGTGCTGATATGCAGGTTCGTCAGCCTTTCGGCTTATGCCTAATAAGCCTGTTCGTGCACACCTGCTACTGCACGACCGCTGGGATCGTTCATGTTCTTCCAGGCAGCATCCCACTCCAGCGCAATGGCTGTAGAGCAAGCCACACTGGCTTCGTGAGGCACACTACGTGCTGCGCTCTCGCTGGGGAAGTGCTCTTCGAATATGCTACGATAATAGTATTCTTCTTTGCAGAGAGGCGTGTTGATGGGGAAACGCTCTGCAGCATGCGCCATCTGCTCATCAGACACTGCCTCACTGGTAATCTTCTTCAAGGTGTCAATCCAACTATAGCCAACGCCATCGCTGAACTGCTCCTTCTGTCTCCATGCAATCTCTTCGGGCAGCATATCCGAGAATGCCTCACGAACGATACGCTTCTCCATCGTCTTGCCAGGACACATCTTGGCTTCGGGATTGGTTCGCATAGCCACATCCAGGAACTCCTTGTCAAGGAAGGGCACACGACCCTCTACGCCCCATGCCGAAAGGCTCTTGTTAGCACGCAGACAGTCATAGAGATGCAGTTTGCCAAGCTTTCTCACAGTCTCCTTGTGGAACTCCTCTGCCGAGGGAGCCTTGTGGAAATACAGGTAACCACCAAAGATCTCATCAGCACCTTCGCCCGAGAGCACCATCTTGATACCCATACTCTTGATAACTCGTGCCAACAGGTACATGGGAGTGGAGGCACGAACCGTGGTAACATCGTATGTTTCGATGAAGTAGATAACGTCACGGATAGCATCCAAACCTTCCTGGATGGTATAGTTGATCTCATGATGTACGGTACCGATGTGGTCGGCCA
This sequence comes from Bacteroidaceae bacterium, assembly GCA_024401185.1. GTDB lineage: Bacteria > Bacteroidota > Bacteroidia > Bacteroidales > Bacteroidaceae > Physcousia. The sequence goes on from JAKSLO010000053.1 coordinate 11,001, forward strand.
CCAGACGTGCCTTTGCCAAGTCGGGTGCACCCTTCAAACCTACGGCGAAAGAGTGCAGACGTGGCCACCATGCCTTGGTTTGACTGTCGTCCTCAATACGATGCTCTGCATATTTCTCGGTAATGGCACTAATGACACTACTGTCAAGACCACCCGAAAGCAGCACGCCATAAGGTACGTCGCTCATCATCTGACGCTTCACGGCACCTCTCAACGCCTGTCGTATCTCCTCGCTGCTTGCAGCATTATCCTTCACGGCCTCATAATCCATCCAGTCGCGCTGGTACCAACGCTTCATGCCAGGATCCTCGCTCCAGTAGTAATGACCGGGAAGGAAGGGCTCGTAACGCTCGCATTGTCCCTCCAGGGCCTTCAGCTCGCTGGCCACATACACCTTGCCATCGCTGTCATAGCCAATGTACAAGGGTATCACACCAATCTGGTCGCGTGCAATCAGGAAAGCATCCTTCTCCTCATCATAAAGAGCAAATGCAAAGATTCCGCTGATATCCTCAAGGAAGTTGATGCCCTTGTCACGATAGAGTGCCAGAATAACCTCGCAGTCACTACCTGTTTGAAACTCATATTTACCTTCGTACTGCTTGCGAATATCCTGATGGTTATACAACTCACCATTCACAGCCAGAATCTGTTTCTTGTCAGTCGAGAACAAAGGCTGCTGACCACTCTCGGGATCCACGATACTCAGTCGCTCGTGAGCCAGGATGGCACTCTTGCCACAATAGATTCCGCTCCAGTCAGGACCACGATGACGAATCTTCTGACTCATACACAATGCCTTCTTTCTCAGTTCAGGAGTTTGCTCCTTGATATGGAAAATTGATACGATTCCACACATAATATTAACAATTTGGTCGTTTTATCTTTAGTTCACTATGCAAAAGTACAACAAATTATTGATTACACAAAACAAAATGACATATATTATCAACAAAAAGTATCAAAATGTCTAAAATCACCCACAATATTCAACAAAAAGACACCTTTTTGATGTATTTTTGTCACTTTATGGCCACTCGCCACGCAAGCAAGCACCCCACGCACACACCCCCACTAACCAACCACTGCACAGATAGGGCAAACAAAAATTAAAGGCTGCCTTCACAGACAACCTTTAACCATCGATAAAAATCAAAATTCAATTATAGCTTAGCTAATGTAGTTATGATTCCAACTACACAGATCTGTTTTCAACACATTATGCGCCGATCGAACCAAACAACCTTTATGCACGAAAGTTGAGTTTACAAATTTGGCACGATAGAAAAACCAACCGTAAAGTATGCCTTCTGAGAGCAGGGGTTTGCGTTGATGGCCGCAAAGACGGGCAAGGTCAACGACTTTCCGATAGTAAACTCCTTCACAGCTTTCACACCGATATTGGTAACGGCAAAGCCAGAAGTATCATACGATGTGGTAGCAAAGGGAACGGCACCTACCGTGGCTGTCCAGTCAAGACCTGCAAGGGTAAAAGGCGCTGCCAGTTCGAAATAAGAAGAATAGGCACGCTTGCCATCCTTGTTCACGCCATCGTTTCCTGCAAAGTTGGTGTACCATTGTACATTCAGGCAACCGAAGTCGTAACCGATATTGCCCTCAAAGACATGGTTGGTGCCATGTGCCTTGTACATAAAGTAACGGCCTCTCACGTCACCACCGGCATTAAACCAATAGTCAGTCACACCGATATTGAATCCTCCAGCAGAGTAACCCAGCGTGAGGTCAAACTCCTTGGTGTCGGAAGCTTCGAGGCCTACACTACCCCAGGCAGTCAACGACAAACCCTTCCAGCCAAGGCCCAGAGTGGGCTGTACCGACACATTACCGCAATCCAAACCACGCCAGATGTACTGACTCACGAAGTCCGTACCTACGGTTGCCTCTACCTTGTCCTGTGCATTAGCACTCATACCGAACAATCCAAAACTCGCAATTGCTATAAAACATCTTAAAGTCTTCATAATTTTGAAAATCCTCTGCAACTCCCACGCAAAAACGGAAAGGGAAGGTTGCCATGTTTATCCGCCGAGGACGAAGCGTTTTAGTTATGGGTTATTATTTTCGAAAAGCAAGTTACCCGCAGTTCCATCCACCATTCCCAATTGCCTGACGGGCAAATTGCTTTTCTTCTTATTCACAATACAAACAAATGTCCTTACTCGTTGTATGCAGCTTCACCGTGTTCGTAGATATCCAATCCCTCCAACTCGATTCGCTTGTCGCAACGCAATCCGTGAGTATGCTTGATGATGTTGAAGATGATCATACCAACCACGAAGGCAAATCCAGCTACTGCTACGGCACCCAGAGCCTGAACACCCAGGTCGGCCTCAACGCCATCGATTGAACTGTCACAGAACACGCCTGTCAGAATGGTACCCAGAAGACCACCTACTCCGTGTACAGAAACAGCACCTACAGGATCGTCAATCTTCAGCACCTTATCAATGAAGCTTACGCTAAAGCACATCACAATGCTTACTACAAGACCAATGATGGCACTGGCACCGATACCTACGCAGTCGCAACCGGCCGTAATACCTACAAGACCTGCCAACACACCGTTGCAAACCATTGACAAAGAGGGTTTGCCATCCACAACCCAGGTGTACACCAATGCTGCAATACCACCAGTTGCTGCAGCCATGTTAGTGGTTACAAACACGTGACTCATGCTTACTGCGTTGTCATAACCCGTGGCAGCCACCGTACTACAGGGGTTGAAGCCAAACCAACCCACCCAGAGGCAGAATACGCCAAGTGCACAGAGTGCCAGGTTGTGACCAGGAATAGCGCGTGACTTACCGTTCTTGTCATACTTGTCAATACGGGGACCCAGCACAATAGCACCAGCCAAGGCCAACGCACCACCACAAAGGTGAACCACAGTACTGCCTGCGAAATCGTGGAAGCCAAGTTCGCTGAGCCAGCCACCTCCCCAGCTCCAGTGTCCCTCGAAGGGATACACAAACATGGAGATGATGACACTAATCACAATATACATAGAGAACTTTGTACGCTCTGCCATGGCGCCACTCACGATGGTGGCTGTCGTAGCGCAGAACACCGTCTGGAAGATGAATGTACACTCTGCTGGTACGTTGCTATCCTCACCGATGAAGAAGAAGCCCTCCCAGCCAAAGAAAGCATTGCCTGCACCATACATAATGCTGAAACCCAGAATCCAGTAAAGCACAGTACCACACATGAAGTCCACGAAGTTCTTCATCAGGATGTTGGCCGTATTCTTCTTCTGCGTCAATCCTGCCTCTACCAAGGCAAAACCAGGCTGCATCCAGAACACCAGCATTGCGCCGAGCAACACCCACAACGTATCCAAACCATTCACAAAATCCTTTGACTCCTCAACTACAGGAGCAATAACATCTAAAGTCATCATAATAACGTCCTCCTTACTTCTTGTCCCTCAATACTGTATCACCATTCTCACCAGTTCGGATGCTCCAAACGTCCATCACCTCCGAGAGGAAAATACGTCCGTCACCCACCTCACCAGTACGAGCCACGCTCATGATAGCATTGATGGTAGATTCAACAAACATCTCACGACAAACAATAGCGATCTTCATTCTCTCGATCACGTCGGTACTGTACTGCACTCCACGATATACACGCTCCTGACGGCTCTGGCCGATTCCGTGCACGGGGTAATACTCAAACCAATCGATGTTGCTGTTAAGCAGCGCCTCCTTGACCTCCTCAAACTTGGTCTTTCGGATAATTGCTTCAATCTTTTTCATACCTAAACAATTTTATAACACACACTATTGATTATTCTCTCATTATAATATTAAAGCAACCTGCACGAGATTGGCATTTTGTCAGCATTCTGCCTTTTTCTCTTTCATTTTGCACGATTACCTCTTGTTTTATGATGCAAAATTACACAATTTACCAATATTACACAAACATTTTAGTTATTTTTTAATAAAAATAGTGTCATTTTGTTGCAAAATTCATAGTTTTAGTACCAAACTGTTAGTTTTACGTACACAAAACACATGTTATAGAGCATAAAATACGCATCAAACACCCTTAATTGGGTTCATCTGCCATTTAGCATAAACAAATCACCAGAAACTGCCTGGGTAGTGTCAGGTTCGCCCATGCAAAGCACGCTGGCAGGATGTTGCACGCATTCTGTCTTCTTCCGAGTTTCACTCAGGGTTCACTCAGTTGGCTTACGTCTGGCTTACGTAGAAACACGTAAGCCAGACGTAAGCCAACTGAGTGAAAGTAATGTGCACCTTGTAACAACCTGCACCCTTGCCTAACACAAAAAAGAGTCTGCTCACATTGTGAAACAGACTCTCTTATTCTGGATTATTTCCTGTGAAGGACACCAGCTACACACAAAATTGCCAACCTAGAGTTGTCGCTATGGCTTAGCTATTGAGGAAACGGTGTACCTTCTCGGCCGTGTCACGACCACTTGCCATGGCTCTTACCACCAATGAGGCACCATTCTGGGCATCACCGCACACAAATACGTTCTTGGGCAGTTCGGGATGCTGTGGCTTGAGGAAGCCCATAGCCAGGAAGCAAGCCTCACACTTGATAACCTCAGGCTCACCTGCCTCTACCATGATGGGACGTCCACCTTCTGGATTGGGCTTCCAGTCGATGGGCTGCACACGAACGCCGGTCAGCTTGCCATCCTTGCCCAGGAACTCAAGCGAATTGATGTTCCAACGACGGGTACATCCCTCCTCATGACTTGAGGTAGTCTTCAGCACACGGGGATAGTTGGGCCAGGGGTTCTGAGGATCTTCGGGACCTTCCACGGGACGAGGCATAATCTCAATCTGAGTCACGCTCTTGCAACCCTGACGATGAGCGGTACCGATACAGTCGCTACCCGTGTCACCACCACCGATTACCAATACGTCCTTACCTTTACACGTCACCCTCTCCATACGTTCGCCATTAGCGTCAAGCATGAGCGAATGACCCTTGCCGTCAAATTCCAGTTCACCTGTCAGCACCTGATTCTGCTGTGAGAGCAACTCCAGTGCCAAGTGAACACCCTTGAGTTCGCGACCGGGAATATTGAGGTCACGAGCCTGGGGAGTACCCGTTGAGAGCACAATGGCGTCGAAGGCCCCCTCTCGCAAAGGAGAGGGTACGCTCTTGTCGTCGTCGGAGAAAGGTAGCGATAGCGCGGTATTATAGATAAATTCGATACCCTCCTCTTCCATCAGAGCAATGCGTCGGTCTATGACAGCCTTGTTAAGTTTGAAATTGGGTATGCCATAGCGGAGCAAACCTCCGGCTGCAGCATTTTTCTCATATACAGTTACCTGGTAGCCCATCTTGTTCAGACGGTTGGCAGCCACCAAGCCAGCAGGACCTGCTCCGATGACAGCCACACGCTTGCCATTACGCTCATATTGCTGAGGCTGGATGAACTTCTCACGCCATGCACCCTCTGTGATGGCAGCCTCGTTTTCGCGGTTGGTAGTGGCAGCATGGTCGGTAAGGTTCAGCACGCAAGCCTTCTCGCACAGCGCAGGACAGATGCGACCAGTAAACTCGGGGAAGTCGTTGGTCTGGTTCAGCAAACGATATGCCTGCTCCCATTCGCCCTTGTAGAGGGCATCATTCCACTCAGGAGCCTTATTGCCCAATGGACAAGCCCAGTGGCAGAAAGGCACACCACAGTCCATACAACGGCTGGCCTGCATCTTGCGGTCGTGCGTGTTGAGCGTCTGCTCTACTTCACCAAAATCGTGTATTCTATCGTGAATGGGTCGGTAACCTGCCTCAACGCGAGGTACCTCCATGAATGCTTTTAGTTTTCCCATACGGACCCCCTCTCCAATCCTCCTGACGGAGGAGTCTGGTTTGATTTGGCAGCTGAGGGGAAATACTGCGATAAATGTTATTGATTTATATTTTCAAGGTCGAGAGGTTATCGGTTTTGACCTACAGACGTCAAGTAAATGCCTTGCGCATCCGTCCTTGCAGCCCTTCCATGGTCAACAACCGTAACCATCAACCTGCCTAACTAATTATTGATGAGTTGCATGCTTGCAATCTTCTCCTGAAGCTGACGCATCTTCTCTTCCTGCAGCACACGCTTGTACTCAATGGGAGTAACCTGAATGAAGTCTTCAATGTAGCGGCTCCAGTCATCAAGCATGCGACGAGCGAGGGCAGAACCTGTGTAAAGGTAGTGCTGACGAATGAGTTCGTGCAACTCCTTGCGTGCAGATGCCTCTTCTACCAGGCTGATTTCTACCTGCTCCATGTTGCAGTAGTAGTCGAAGTCGTGATCCTTATCCCAAACGTAAGCCAAACCACCACTCATACCAGCAGCAAAGTTACGTCCGGTCTTACCCAGTACAACCACGCGACCGCCAGTCATATACTCGCAGCAATGGTCGCCAGCACCCTCGATTACAGCCACGGCACCTGAGTTACGCACACCAAAGCGCTCACCCACTCTACCGTTCACATAAAGCTCACCACTTGTAGCACCATAGATACCAGTGTTACCGGCAATGATGTTGTCCTCGGCCACGAAATCGGCATTGATACGTGAGGGAGGCAGAATGCTGATGCGACCACCAGAAAGACCCTTACCGAAGTAGTCATTGGTCTCACCCTCCAGTTTGATGTTCAAGCCCTTCACGGCAAAGGCACCGAAGCTCTGACCTGCACTACCCTTGAACTTGATGTTGATAGTTGAGTCGGGCAAACCAGCCTCACCATACTTCTTGGCGATGATACCAGAAAGCATTGTGGTAGCGGTACGGTCGGTGTTCTTGATAGCATAGTCAAGATTTACCTCCTCCTTGCTCTCAATAGCCTTAGCACAAGCCTTGATGATCTCCTCATCCTTCACGTCGCTCACCTTGGTGAACTCGCCACGATCCCAGCACAAAGCGGTATCGCTCTCAGGCTTGTAGAGCAGTCGGCTAAAGTCAATGGTCTTCCACTTGGCCTCAGCCAAAGTCTCCTTGGTGCTTTCAGTATGCTTAAGTTCAATGAGGTCGGTGCGACCAATGATGTCCTTGAGGCTCTTCACACCAATCTCGCTCAGATACTCACGAGTCTGCTCTGCAAGGAATGTGAAGAAGTTCACCACATACTCGGCACGTCCACGGAACTTGGCACGTAGTGTCTCATCCTGGGTGGCAACACCCACAGGACAGGTATTGGTGTTACACTTACGCATCATCACACAACCCAGTACGATGAGGGGGAGTGTGCCAAAGCTGAACTCGTCGGCACCCAGCATAGCCATGAGGATGACATCCTTGGCGGTCTTCAACTGACCATCGGTTTGCAGACGCACCTGGTTACGCAAGCCGTTGAGCACCAAGGTCTGCTGAGTCTCAGCCAAACCAATCTCGGGCGAGATACCTGCAAATCGCATAGAAGAGGCAGGACTTGCACCGGTACCACCCTCAGCACCACTGATTACGATGAGGTCGGCCTTTGCCTTTGCCACACCGGCAGCAATGGTACCCACGCCACTCTCGGCTACGAGTTTCACGCTGACAGCAGCGGTAGGATTGATGTTCTTCAAGTCGAAGATCAACTGTGCGAGGTCCTCAATACTGTAAATATCATGATGAGGTGGAGGCGAAATAAGTGTGATGCCAGGTATAGCGTTACGGGTCTTGGCAATAATCTTGTTGACCTTGAAACCAGGCAACTGACCACCCTCACCGGGCTTAGCACCCTGAGCCACCTTAATCTGAAGCTCCTCGGCGTTGACCAAATATTCAGCGGTTACACCAAAACGTCCACTGGCAATCTGCTTGGTCTTAGAGCTAAGCGACACTTTCTGTGTGCCACCCTTTCCGTCTTCCACTTCCACTTCGGTATGGTAGCGCTCGTTATCCTCGCCACCCTCACCGGTATTGCTTCGGGCACCCAGTTTGTTCATGGCGATGGCCAATGCCTCGTGAGCCTCAATGCTCAAGGCACCAAACGACATAGCACCAGTTACGAAATGCTTTACGATGCTCTCTACCGATTCCACCTCGTCAATAGGAGTGGGGGTAGCAGCCTTCTTGAAGCCCATGAAGTCGCGAAGGAAGATAGGCTTCTCCTTTTCATCTACAATCTGTGCCCACTCCTTGAACTTCTTGTATGAACCCAGTCGTGTGGCAATCTGCAGGTTGGCAATGGTCTCGGGGTTCCAGGCATGGTCAATACCATCCTTACGGAACGAGAACAAGCCATTATTGGGAAGGAGTGCGTTGTCCACGCCACCCA
>JAKSLO010000054.1 GCA_024401185.1 Bacteroidaceae bacterium
GTAGTAGGTAGCCGCCGTCTTTTAGAGGAAGCCCTTTGTCAGTCAATGACCGAAGTTTTTTTCAGCTTCTATATATGTAGGAGTATGCGTAAAAATTATAAAAGATAACAGATTATAACGTGGATTATTTGTCTTTTCGCTTACTTCGTTGTAACTTTGCATCGTCAAAGGTATGACTTACTTAATTAGCCTTTGAGTGGTAATATTGCATGTTATGAAAAGAATAATAGGATTTTTTTATTTTTTGTTTATTCCTCTATGGATTGCAGCTGTAATACCCAGTGGATATTATAAATATGCTGATGGAAAGACGAAGGATGTTTTGAAATCATCCTTGCATAGTATTATTAGCAAGGCTAAGGTATTGGATTATGGTAGTGGTCCTGGTAAGACTTGGACAGGTTTTTACTCTACCGATCGCTATGACGGGGACAGGGTTCGCGATCGCTATAGTTACGGAGAATTTCATTTTTCGAGTACCGCTTCGGTTAATGGCGCCAGTGCTGTGGGTGGAATGAATATAGAGCATTCCTTTCCTAAAAGCTGGTGGGGTGGTGCAACTAACCAGGCTTACAAGGATTTGTTTAACCTAATGCCTTGCGAGCAGAAGATTAACAGTAGTAAGAGTAATTACGCCATGGGTGTGGTGGAAAAGGTAAAGAACACCAATGGTTGCACGAAAGTGGGTACGGGTGATGCAGGAGGTAAGAATGTAAGCTTGTGGGAGCCTGCTGATGAATGGAAGGGTGATTTTGCACGTAACTACTTTTACATGGTGACAGCTTATAGCAACCTTTCGTGGACGGGCGAAGGATTGAATATGCTGGAACATAATGAATGGCCAACCTTGCAGAAGTGGGCCTATGAACTTTTTTTAGAGTGGAATCGACAAGATCCTGTTGATGAGATAGAAAAAGCCCGTAATGAGGCTGTATATGGCATACAAGGCAATCGCAATCCTTTTATTGACTATCCCAACCTGGCAGAATACATCTGGGGTGATAGCATCGAATATGCTTTCGACATTGCCAATTCTTATACCGGTGATGTTATCGGTGATGATGAAAATATTGGTGATGATGGTGGCGATAATAAGAATGATGATGACACCGACGACGACAACAAGGATGGAGACGAAAATGAAGATGGCACCGATGATGGTAACGACAATGAGGATGATGGTGACATGGCTTTTTGTGAAGACTTCGAATTTGGGTCTAAGGGAAGTTATTCAAAGGGAACTGTAGTATGCACCATGGCTACGTGGAGCATGGATGACGTTTTGCTCTATAAGGATAAGAACGCCAATGACGAAGTCTCTATGCGTTTGCGTAGTGGAGGTGTGGCAGAAATGATTACTGACAAGCGTGGCGGTTGTGATATGTTGACCTTCTATGCAGGTAATTTCAATTCTGACACAGGAGTGACGCTGACGGTTAGTTATTCGCTTGATGGTGGCAAAACATGGACGTCTGTAATAAACAGCATGACACTTGCCGAATGGAAACAGTATGAGTATGCTATCAAACAACCAGGGAATATACGTCTGAAGTTTGAGGCCGGAGGAACTTCTGGCAAGCGTATAAACGTAGATGATGTCAAGATGACCAATTATGTGGAAGAAACGGACGTTGATGTCGTGATGCAAAATAAGGTGTTTTTGGATGACGTTTGGTACGATCTTTCTGGACGTAAGTGCGATGCTTCCATGTTGAAGCCAGGCATCTATGTACATGGCGGTAAGAAAGTGGTTGTTCGCTAAAAACAATACGTTGACGATGAGATACTTTATTACTTTCAGCTATGATGGTACAAAATACCATGGGTGGCAGATACAGCCTAATGGTATCAGCGTGCAGGAGATGCTTCAGAAAGCACTCTCAACCTTACTGCGTCAGGATATTGAAGTAGTGGGTGCAGGAAGAACAGATGCTGGTGTGCATGCCAAGATGATGGTGGCTCATTTCGATTTGGGACAACAAGTCAACGAACCATCGTGTCAGCATGTCGATTGTGCTCAGTTGGTCTATAAGCTTAACAAGATTCTGCCTCATGACATTGCTGTGCAGAAGGTGGAGCCTGTAGCGGATGACATGCATGCCAGGTTCTCGGCTACAAGCAGGACTTACCACTATTTCGTGCATACAAGCAAGAACCCCTTCCTGCGCGCCTATAGCTGGCAAGTTTATGGTGAACTTGACTTTGAGAAGATGAACGAGGCTGCCCAAGTGCTGCTTGGCACACACGATTTTACCAGTTTCTCCAAGACGAATACTGATACCAAGACGAATATCTGTACGATAACAGAGGCTCATTGGGATTTGTACTCCTCTCCTTTGGGAAATCATGCGGAAGGTACCTGGCGTTTTACCATTACTGCCAATCGTTTCTTGCGCAATATGGTACGTGCCATTGTGGGTACGTTGGTCGAGGTTGGGCGTGGTAAGCTGACCCTTGATGGATTGCGGAGAGTGATAGAAGAAAAGAATCGTTGCTCTGCAGGTGAGAGTGTGCCGGGAAATGCTTTGTTCCTGGTGGATATTAAATATTAAAGACGCTGTTTTATGTGGTTGATATGTGGCTTTATTAGTGCCATGCTTCTTGGCTTCTACGATGTTTGCAAGAAGCATTCGTTGAAGGACAATGCGGTGATTCCTGTGTTGTTCCTCAATACGTTGTTTTGTAGTTTGATATTCCTTCCTTTAGTGGCTTGCTCTTTTATGGGCATTATTCATGAGGATGCCCAGCTTTATGTGCCTCAGCAAGGATGGGATGTGCAGAAGTATATTATACTGAAGTCGTGCATAGTGCTCAGCAGTTGGCTTTGTGCCTACTTCGGTATGAAACACCTTCCCTTGACGTTGGTGGGTCCCATCAACGCCACACGTCCAGTAATGGTGCTGGTGGGTGCTATTCTGGTATTTGGAGAGCAACTGAACCTCTTGCAATGGATAGGTGTGGCTTTGGCCGTATTGAGCTTTTTCTTGTTAAGTCGGTCGGGCAAGAAGGAAGGCATTGACTTTAAGCATAACCGTTGGGTGCTGTTTGTGGTGCTGGGTGCCGTTTTGGGTGCCATCAGCGGACTTTACGACAAGTATTTGATGGCGCCTGTGGAGAATGGGGGGGTAGGACTGAACCGCATGGTGGTACAGAGCTACTATAACTTCTACCAGTGTGGTATGATGCTCACAATGTTGCTGCTGATATGGTGGCCTACTCGAAAAAAGACCACTCCCTTCCATTGGAATTGGGCTATCTTGCTGATTAGTGTGTTCCTGTCGGTGGCGGACTTTGTATATTTCTATGGGTTGAGTCTCGATGGTGCCATGGTCAGCGTGGTATCGTTGGCTCGTCGTAGTAGCGTCATTGTGAGCTTCCTTGTGGGGGCATTCGTGTTCCATGAGAAGAACCTCAAGAGCAAGGCAGTTGACTTGTTGTTTGTTCTGCTGGGTATGCTCTTCCTGTATTTAGGCAGCAAGTAGCTTATGCCATCCGTGGACTTGAGGCGAGTATATTAGTTTACGAAAATATAATGATTATGAAACGATATTTGTATCTTATACTGTTGGTTTTTGGCTGTTCAACTTTCGCTTTTGCTGATGGCGGGCTGAAGATGCGTGACATGTTTGCCTCTATGCCTGATAGCATTGTGCCGATGATGACGAAGAACAATCGTTTGGATTGTATAGACTTTATCGAGAACGAAATGGAAGCCAAGGTGCGTAATAAGCTTGACCAGTTTGTGGAGCTGAAGAAACTGACGTCCGATTACTTGCTTCTTGAGACAAGTGAGGTGAGTTGGGTCGAGATGAAATTTGTAGCCAGTAGCGACTCAACAGGCATCATCTACTTGGTTCGTAGCTGTAAGGGACCTGCTACTGACAGCCATGTGCTTTGTTTTGACCAGGACTGGAAACCTGTGCAGAATGGTGTGCAACGTCCTGCCGTAGAATCTTTCTTTAACCTTGATAAGGTTGACGACAAGCAGAAGAATACTTTGCAGGATGCTATTCTTATGCTAAAGGACTTGACTTTCCTTGAAGCTCGTCTTTCTGATGCAGATACTACATTGACCTGGACCATCGGACTTGAGGAATTGTCGAAGGATGAGAGAAAGGTTGCACAGCAATATGTGCAGCCAGTAAAATGTTCGCTTCGCTGATCTTGTTTATTCAGATTCTTGGTGACTTCATTCACGTTTCCCTTTGGGGGAGAAGAACTGTAGTATAAAAAATCAGGAGGCATGTACATCGTACTTGCCTCCTGTTAGTTTGTAAGTTGTTCCCGGAATTACTTGCGGGTGCGAGCGTAACGGCTCATGAACTTATCAACGCGACCAGCGGTGTCAACCAACTTGCTCTTACCAGTGTAGAAGGGGTGAGAGGTGCTTGAGATTTCAAGCTTGATTACGGGATAAGTCTCGCCCTCGAACTCAACGGTGTCGTTGGTCTTAGCGGTTGAGCGGCTCAGGAACATGTCACCGTTGCTCATATCCTTGAACACTACGGGACGATAATTCTCGGGATGAAGTCCTTCTTTCATTTTATTTAAGTTTTGTGCCCCCGAATTTCCCTGTTTACGGAAGAAGATAAGGGGCGGGTTAATAATTATCGGCTGCAAAGTTACTACATTTTATTGAATCTAAGCACTTAATAGCTAAAAAAAATAAGCTTTCATGCAGAAAAATGGCTAAAGTAGCCGAAATGGGTACTCCACAAGGCATTAACAAGCCTCTTGATACACTCTTTCCATTCACCTCTTGCTCAATTCTGTAGTAACTCTTGGGCTTGCTGTCATCTGCCTGTTATTCGTACCTTGTTTTTTCTTTGTGTGTGATTGTTTCTTATGTCAACTCACTTAATACCCCATGCTGCAGGCACCATGTTTGCCTCTACGACAGTCTCGATATCGTCGGGTAGGTTGCAGAAAAAGTCAATGCCGGTTTTCTCTTCCAGTTCATCAATGCTGATAGCATAGGGGAGGACGTTGGTGACAGCGTTTTCCTTATGTTCCATCCAGAAAGCTATAGCCTTGTAGCCACCTTGTGAAGTGTTGTTGTTTTTGCAAAGCAAGGCCATGAAGAAGTACTTGGGAACTATCAAACTACGTCCTGATGCACCTTTCCTGGTGGTGTATTGAGAGTCGGCTATTGTACCACCTTTCACCACGTACAGAGTGTCACGAAAACTGGATGTGTCGTACATCTTGCGTAAGCGTTCCTCTAATGTGAACCAGATGCCTTGTGCGTTGAATGCGTTAAGCTGAGGGTGCATGTTGCTTAGGTAGAAAGTCTGACCGTTAGCTTGCTTAGAGTTGAGTCGGTCGGCCGAACCTAACATGTGTCCGCGGTCGTATCCGTTGCTTCTATGGTCATCGAGTGTGGTCTGAAAATCACGTGGGATGAGTGGGTCGGGCTGGAAAGGGTCTCCATTGCCGCCATAACCATTGAATGTCTCGCCGTTCTTCCATGCATAGCGGTTCCATGTAGATTCCTTGCTGCTAAGTCCGGCGTACCACTGGTAGGCCGTCCATCGTGAGGCCAGCTTGTCGTAGTCGTACTCCATGCAATAGTTGATCTTCTTGTCGGTGAGGGTATGGACTACGAACAGGTTGTTGTTTCCACCTTTCAGTTTGGGGATCTCCAGACGTTTGGCAATGTCGCTGTAGTTAACACCTTTAGTCTCGCAAACTCCCATTGCCACATATCCGTTGGCATTCTTGTTGGCTGATTGTCCACCTTCGCTGATAGCGGGCTCATCATCACCGCATGCGCACAGCAAGCAGCACAGGGCAAACAATAGGTATTTCGTTTTCTTCATTGTTTCGTTCTATTTGGCTGCAAAGGTATAAATAAAAGGGCAACTATGCAAATGTATTGTTTCTAAAATAGTGGAAAACGCTAAAACAAGAAAAGCCCCCATTGCGGAGGCTTTTCAGAGTATGATTGATTTAGTTTTTTATTTCTTTGTCAAAGTGGCATCGTCAATCAATGCAGCTTTACCATCTGAATAATCGGATTTCTTAGGATTCATGACGACCAGACAGATGGTTGTTTTTGCATCGAGCTTGAATTCATAGCTTACAAGCGTCCACTCTCCATTATTCAGAGTAGCGTAATCACCATATGAGTAGTTGCCCACCTTGCCGTCTGTTACGGGAACATATCCGGGACGAACTTGTGACTTTCCTGCTTCTTTGGCCTTGGCATAGAACGAGAATGTATAAGTGCCAGCCTCAAGGGTTATTTCTTGTGAAGCCAGACGCTTGTTACTGCTTTCGTTGCCTTCTACCTCAACTGCATAGTTTCCACCGTGTGCTGTAGAAGACTTAGTGAGTTTTGCGCTGCTTGCAGTAGAAGCACTCTTCCAACCAGTTGGTTCTGTGTCGCTAGCCCATGATTCAAAATCACCATTCTGTAAAGACGATAAAGCGGTATTGTCACCAGTATTTCCACCAGTGTTACCACCCTCAGTGTTACCACCCTCAGTGTTGCCACCTTCAGTATTTCCACCTTCATCTACTTTTCCGTTGATAGAGTAAACGTAAGCCTTTCCTGATACAGTTTCGGGAGTATTACCTTTGTAGTTAACGACATTACCGCATACAACCACTTCGTCACCCTCCTTTAATTGGTCAGCAGAAGTAAACTTCTTGTTGCCAGGACCCATAACGCGGAAGCAGTAGAAAGTCTTGCTACCGTCTTTGTCCTTAATGTAGAAGGTTGCATTACCATACGAATTGCCAGGCTCTTCACCGCTCTTGAATGAATCTACAATACCTTTGAAGTATACCTGTTCTGTAGAGTTGACATCAGCTGCCATTGCAGAGGTGTATTTGATGATACCCGCAACGTTGAAAGGGGCGGCTTGTGTACCAGTGCCACTTGCCTCAACATTGTCGTCTTGGTTATTGTCTTCGTTATCGCCTACACCATTGATAGAGTAAACGTAAGCCTTTCCTGATACAGTTTCGGGAGTATTGCCTTTGTAGTTAACGACATTACCGCATACAACTACTTCGTCGCCTTCCTTTAATTGATCAGCAGAAGTGAACTTCTTGTTGCCGGGACCCATAACGCGGAAGCAGTAGAAAGTCTTGCTACCGTCTTTGTCCTTAATGTAGAAGGTTGCATTACCATACGAATTGCCAGGCTCTTCGCCGCTCTTGAATGATTCTACGATACCTTTGAAGTAAACCTGCTCTGTAGAGTTGGCATCAGCTTCCAATGCAGAGGTGTATTTGATGATACCCGCAACGTTGAAGGGGTCGGCTTGTGTGCCAGTGCCACTTGCCTCAACATTGTCGTCTTGGTTATCGTCTCCGTTATCACCTTCACCATTGATAGAGCAAACATACGCATTACCCTTTCCTTCTGTTTCAGGAGTGTTGCCTCTGAAGTTAACAACCTTGCCGTAAACGATAACCTCATCACCTTCCTTGATCTGGTCAACAGAAGTAAATTTCTTCTTGTCAGGGCCATAAACCTGGAATGCAGTAAAGGTAGTGGTAGAGTTACCTTCATCCACCATAGTGAAGGTCATGTTTCCATACTGACTGATGGTGGATTCTGTGGTGCTGTTGCTCTTTACTTTACCTTTTACATATACAGCCTCGTTGGAAGTGACATCCGTACCGAGTGTCTCGATGAAGGCTACTACGCCAGCCACATTGTAGGGGCTCTGCAAAGTACCGTCACCGACAGGGGCGATAATTTCGTCTGTCTTATCATTCGTTTCGCCGTTAGGATTGGGGTAGGGGGCGGGAACGTCCTCACAACTTGCCAAGGCAAACATGCCCACGAGGGCAAGCATCAAAAGTTTGAATGTTTTTTTCATGATTATCTTTTTTATATTTAATACGTATTGTTAGTTACTTGACAACTTCAATGTCGTTGATGTCACGGATGATGAGCTCCCAATAGTTGTTGTAACGCTTCCAAATGCCGGTGAGGTTCATTTTTCCAGTAGGGATGGGGTCATTGGCAAACTTGCAGTATGTGCTGGTGTACACCTCGAAACTCTGGGTTAGCTCACCAAAGTAAAGTGTTACGCTGGTCTGACTGCCGGCATCCGACTCGCTTGCCCAAGTCTTCTTTCCATCAGCTCCCTTAATGGTCACGTTTTTGATGGTCATCAGCTTTCCACAATCAGCCTCGATGTTGAGTTTCTTAAACTCGTCTGCGCTGTAGGCGGGAATCTTCACCTCGTGCTTGCTGGGCAAAATCTTGAAGTTATTCTGCCACATGCTGCTGCTCATACGGCTCACGTATGTGTTACCGCTCTTGTTGGTATAAGGCTGACCAATCTGTGCCTGAGAGCCATAACCGCCAATGTACAGGCCTTTCGTCTCAATGAGCAGTTCTTGGCCTACAGGCAAATATCCGTAGATGCTGTTCTCAGAGATAGCAACAATCATAGCGTCACCATTCTCATCCTGTACTGCAATGGCATTATAGAGGTTACCGCTGATGTCGTTGCCTGTGACGTAAACCTTCAGCTGAGCCTCCTTGTCCATGAGTGTACAAGTGTAGTTGGCTGCATAGCTGGGGTACATCTGCTTGAGTTGTGCGATGTTGATGACGTTTGTCTCCTTAATGTTGTTGTTGCCGTAGGGGCTCTGCTCAAAGGTTGGAACATCCCAGTCCTTGTCCATACATGATGTGGCGAGGACGGCTGAGGCAGCAAGGGTCAGTATTGTAAATAAATTCTTGATTTTCATTGTGTAATCTTTATTATCAATTATCAATTTTCTATTGTTGCATATCAATTATTCGTTAGAATCGATAGTTGATGTTCAGCATACCGTTGATGCCCTGTGCATAGAACTTCTTAGGATTGCGTGAGAAGCTGTATGTACGCTGGCTGGTAGTACCGGTAGTGCTGTTGGTGCTGTAGTCGCTGCGGCTCTGCTCATAGCCACCGGTGCAGATGCTCTGGTTGTTGAGAATGTTGGTGAGCATGAGGTTCACGCTGAGGGGGTGGTGTGCAATCTTGAACTGGTGTCCCAGTGAGAAGTCGAGCATGAAACCGCCCTTGCCCTTGCTTTGCTCGGGAACGAGGTATGAACCATCGTTGTTGATGTTGCCGGCTGTTGCCAGTGTCTTGCCATAGCGCATACAGGGAGAATATGAAAGGTAGATGCGGTCGTAGTAGTTGCCGTTGAGGTCGATATACCAACCTCTTACGCGGTAGCTCAAACCAATGGATGCAGCTGCCAGGGGAGTGCCACTCTCGCGCATACCCTTGTTGTAGCAAACATCGATGTTGCTGGTTCCTTTGGTAGAGAGCATATAGTTTATATCGGTGTTCTTTGCATACTTAGCCTCTGCCAAAGTACCAATGACATTGATGTCGAAGTTGCCGGTAACCTTGAACTTCAAGCCCAGCTCTGCACCATAGTAGTCCTTCTCAACGCCTGTCATGCTGACGTAAGTGAAGCTGTTCACATCATCAAAATAGAAGTTCTGCCACTCCGTACCATCATACGTGTGTGTGTAGTAACCTGTAAGGTTGAGTCGAACTCTGCTTGCATTGAGGGCATAACCCAGTTCTGCGCTGAACACCTTCTCGTTCTTGAGATTTGTCACGAAGTTGTTGTTCATCTCAGGGCTTACAAATGCCACGCTGGCATGGGGGGCTCGTGTTTCATAGCCTATACCCATGGTGATGGCATTACCCTTTCCGAGATTGAGGGTGGTACCCATTTTAGCACCCCCGTCGAGGAAGCGTCCTGTCTGGCTCTTGCCATAAGAGGCTGCCTTGTCCCATCCCTTGGCAGGATCATAGAAACCGTTCAGCATGTGGCCATTGCGCCACATCTGGCTGCCACCTACCTTAGCTGACAGGTAGTTGTGACTGATGCCCTTGTCCAGTACGTAGGCTGCCCAAAGCTTTGCACTTTGACTTACGATGTCATAGTTGTATCGCATCTTGTCACCCTCTTTTACAACTCCATTGGGGTTGTTCAGGTCATACTGTATCTCGCTTGAAAAACTGGCGTAGTCTCCTTCTGCATAGGTGTTCACGTTGTGGAACATGGTTCCGCCCAGCATGTCCTCCATGGTGGAGTAGTGCATGCCTTTGTTGCTTGCCAACTGCAAACCGATGCGGAGGTTCTTGTTTTTGTTGATGTTCCAGTCGAATGTAGAACCCAGGTTGGTGGCCAGGTGGTCGTTGTGCTTGGCTTCAATCCAATATACGGCATCCTTGCCAACGGTGTTGAGCTGCTGGTTGGTGTAGTAAAGCTTGTCAAAGTTGATCTGGCGGTTGCGGTCACTTGCCATCCAGTAATCGCGGCTCTCTACAAACGACTTGTAGTCTTCTGAGGTTTTGTTGCCGTCGGTTGCACCCCATACATCATAGTTGTTTGAGGGGAAGTTCTTCCAATAGTCGGGAGCAGGATTCTGTCCGTTGTAGTTGAGTCGTGTAGCGCTATACATGGCATATTTTGCAAATGCGCTGGTAGTCAACTTCATGTTGTCATTGATTTGGAAGTCCCATGTCAGCAAAGCGCTGGGCTCAAAGTTGTTCACCACACGACTGGCACGCTTCTCGCCATTCTGGTAACCCCAGTAAGGGTTGTATTGTCTGTCGTTGGCAAGCCAGTATGCCTCGTCGGTCGATGCACCTTGCTGAGCACGTTCAGTGGGACTTCCCCATACCGCTAGGTTCACGGAATGTTGTTCGTTGATGACCTTCTGCACAGCCATGAAATAAGCCAGGCTATTATAGAAGGTACCTTTGACGGCTGCTGTGTTCATATTCGCCCAGCGGTAGCCCACTGTGCCAAAGAATGACCATCCGCTTTGTGTCATTCCTGTACCAAAGGTGTACATAAAGCGAGCCGTGTAGTTTCGGTTTACGCCTGAGAGCGTTATCTTGTTGCCTGCTGCAAAGTTGCTGGCTCTGAAGTCGTAGTTGTTGCTGCCACCGATGCTGGCCATGCTGAAATTGTTGGCCTCAAAGGGACTGGAAGCATCCTGATTGCGGGTTGCATCGTTCATACCGCCCACGGTAGAGTAGTTGAACTGCCCATTCTCCATATTGTTCACTTGCACACCATTCATGTAGATGTCGTTGTACTGTGATGCATAGGCGCGGAACTTGAAGCGGACAGGGCTCCATAGATATCCCACATTGCTGGTGTAGAGGTTGGTGTTGGAGTTAACCATGATGACATTTTGTGTCATGTCATCGTCCTCACCTAACTGCGACTCTGTGAACGTGAAGGCTGCATTATCCTGCTTCATGTCTTTCTCGGTCTCAGTGTTGGTGGTTTGTGCGTAGCTGCATGTTGCGGTTAGCGCAAGCAACGCAGTAAGCTGAAATTTCCTTTTCATAAAGAGATTTTCGATTGATTTTTATACATTATTAATGCAAAGTAAACAAAAAAAGTGCAGATAAGCGCACAAATGATAAAAAAAAGCGATAAAACCTTTATAATGTCATCAAAAGGCTTTATCTTTGTGTCGAATTTAGGAAGTTAAAGCGTAAAACAATGAGAAAAACTGGTTTGTTTCTTTTGGCTTTCGTAACGCTGGGCGTTGCATTGTTTGCACAGAACCGTCAGTTGGTGTGTCATGCTATTGCATTCTATAATCAAGAGAATTTGTTTGACACCATACACGATGCGGGAAAGAATGACTATGATTTTCTCCCCGATGGCTCTTACCATTGGAACAAGATGAAGTATGAGCATAAGTTGGCCAACATGTCTAAGGCTCTTTGTGGTCTGGGTACGGACAAACTTCCTTATGGTGCCAGCATTATCGGTTTGTCAGAAGTGGAGAACAGCCGTGTTCTGGACGATCTCTTGGCTCAGCCTTGCATGAAGGAACGCGGCTACAAATATATTCATATTGAAGGTCCTGACAAGCGTGGCGTAGATTGTGCTTTGCTCTACAATCCCAAGGCGTTTGCCGTGACCAAGTATTTTCTTCAGCCTTATGTTTACGAGAATGGGGATACTACGCACACCACTCGTGGCTTTCTCACCGTGCAAGGTAAGCTGGCAAACGATGACCTGACTGTCATTGTGTGTCACTGGCCCAGTCGTGGTGCTGAGGATAAGTTCCGTAACTGGGGCGGTAAACAAGTGCGAAGCCTTGCCGATAGCATCAGTGCAGCCAACCCTCGTATGCACATCGTGGTGATGGGCGATATGAACGATGACCCCGACAATTCGTCGATGTCTCAGTACCTGGGTGCCAAGCGCAAGGAAAAAGATGTGAAGGAAGGTGATTTCTTTAATCCCTGGTGGGAGATACTTCGCGGCAAGGGACAGGGTACCTTGGCCTATCAGGGTGGATGGAACCTCTTCGATCAGATTGTGTTCAGTAAGAATATGATTGATGGTCGTCAGAACAAGGATTATAAGCAGCTTACTCTGCATAGCTACCAGATATTCCGTCGTGACTATCTTATGCAGCAGTCGGGTAAGTTCAAGGGCTCGCCCAAGCGCACTACTGCAAGCGGTGTCTGGCTTGATGGATACAGCGACCATCTTCCCACCGTAACTTATGTGGTGAAGGAACAATAGGCGTTTCCTCGTCTCAATACCTCTCTCTGTGGAGAGCAGAAATAAGAAATAACAAGATATAAACTTTATAATTGTTTTTTTAATTTTTAATTAATCATGACTAGTTACAAAGAATTGGGTTTGGTGAACACCCGTGAAATGTTCGCTAAGGCAGTTGCTGGCGGTTATGCTATTCCCGCTTTCAACTTCAACACTATGGAGCAGATGCAGGCTATCGTTATGGCTGCTGTTGAGACCAAGTCTCCCGTTATCATGCAGGTTTCTAAGGGTGCTCGCAACTATGCTAACGGTACCATCCTCCGCAACTTGGCTAAGGGTGCTGTTGAGTACGCTAAGGAGCTCGGCTGCGAGAATCCTCAGATTGTTCTTCACCTCGACCACGGAGATAGCTTCGAGCTTTGCAAGGACTGTATCGACAATGGTTTCTCTTCAGTTATGATCGATGGTTCTCACCTTCCCTACGAGGAGAACATCGAGTTGACCAAGAAGGTTGTTGAGTATGCACACGCACACGATGTAACCGTTGAGGCTGAGCTCGGTGTATTGGCAGGTGTTGAGGATGAGGTTAGCGCTGCTGAGTCTCACTACACCAAGCCCGAGGAGGTTATCGACTTCACCAGCAAGACTGGTTGCGACTCTCTGGCTATCTCTATCGGTACCTCTCATGGTGCTCACAAGTTCACTCCCGAGCAGTGCACCCTCGTAAACGGTGTCCTCGTTCCTCCTCCATTGGCATTCGACATCTTGGCTGAGATCGAGAAGAAGTTGCCCGGTTTCCCCATCGTACTTCACGGTTCTTCTTCAGTTCCTCAGGACGAGGTTGCTACTATCAACCAGTTCGGTGGCCAGTTGGCTGCTGCTATCGGTATCCCCGAGGAGCAGTTGCGTAAGGCTTCTCAGAGCGCTGTTTGCAAGATCAACATCGACTCAGACTCTCGTCTGGCTATGACTGCTGCTATCCGCAAGCACTTGGCTGAGAACCCCAGCCACTTCGATCCCCGTCAGTACTTGAAGCCTGCTCGTGACAACATGAAGAAGATGTACGAGCACAAGATCATCAACGTTCTTGGTTCTGACAACAAGTTGTAATTGTTTGCTACAAAGCATATAATGAAGAAAGGCGCCTCCATTTTGGGGGCGCCTGTTTTTGTGGCGTATATGATGCCGAGATTTCGTTGAGTTGATACATCATCGGTGCTTCGATGAATCGGTATTTCGATGCTTCGATGCTTCGGTGAATCGATACTTCGATGTTTCGATAGCTCGATGCTTCGGCATTTCGATGCTTCGATATTTCGATGCCGTTGCTTCGAGTCCTTGAGGTTTTTACTGGTCTATTTTCTCGATACCTCCGTTTTCGGGGAAGAAGCTAACCTTGGTGGTTGCGTTCTTGTTGAAGAGCAAATCGCTGAGTATCTCCACCGTGCCAAACTGCCCCATGGGGTATTCAAGTTGGGTGTATGTGTTGCGTGCATCATGAATCTTGATGGCCTCTCGCGCGGGAACATTATAATATATTCCCTTGTCCATTTGCTTTTTCTTCTTATCCGTTGCTGCATCCTCTACTCGTGCAGGCAGAGGAGCCAATGGAGAGATAGTGAGGTAAATAGGTTCACCCGAAAGGTCATCGCTATCCACGATGCCTACTTTCTGGGAGAAACGCATTATGATGGTCTCACCCTCGGCTTCTGGCACTACATTGAATGACGTATAGTGTGTGCTGACGCTCGTCGTGCCCTTGAAAAGTTGTTCGAGGGCAGATGACTGCTTGTCGAGCTGGTTGAGCATGATTTGCAACTGTGCACCATCCTTGGGCAGGTTGTCGGCCTCGCCCCTTACCAGCGCGTTGCGCGACTCACGGATGTCGTAGATCTCTTGTGCAGTAAGTTCTGCCATCTTGGCCGTGCTACCTGCTGCCAATACTTCGGGCGACATGAAGTCGCGTGGGTTGACATGGCTGGGTGCAGGTACGTCTGCAGGTATTGCTGACTGGGTGGGTTGCTGTGCCTCCTTGTTGATGCTCAGTAAGATGCCATCGTGAGTTAGAGTCACAAAAGGTGCCACGGTCTTGCTCTTCAGCTTGATATTATAAGCTTTCTTGTTGTCTATGATGCCATAAGGCTCCAGTTTGATGCTCTTGATGGCGTAGGATGTCGTACTTTCTACGGGAACGTCGTTAAGACGCAGGTAACGGAATGCGTATTTATTGAGTTCTCCGGGTGTAACGACGGTTTTTTCTGTCTCAACCACGATGCGGAACGCTGTGCGAGGCATGAAGTAATTTACACCATCAAGTGTGGAACCAGGGACAAATGGCGCAACCTCAGTCTGTGCTAACGCACTATTAGCTCCTAAGGCTAACAGGGTAGTGAGGAGTATGTGTTTCATTCTATCTTAAATACTTTTCCAGGATTTACTCATGTAACTGATGATGTCGCTGGACAGCATGAATTCTTGTCCGAGTTCTTCTGCGGCATAGTCGCCAGCGCAAGCATGTAGCCATACACCCAGTACGGCACTCTCGCCTGGTGAGTATCCCTGGGCCAGCAGACCTGTCAGGATGCCGGTAAGTACGTCTCCGCTTCCTGGGGTGGCCATGCCGGCATTGCCACGGGGGCAGAACAGCACTTTGCCCTGAGGAGTGCAGATGGCGGTATAGTGACCTTTCAGTATGACGTAAACACGATATTGGTTTGCCAGTTCGATGGCATGTGCCAATCGCTCGTATGAGTTGGTGCAGTGGCCCATGATTCCATCCAGTTCCTTGGCATGTGGTGTAAGAATACTGCCAGCGGGGATGTGACTGAGCCAGTCGCGATGGTTGCCCAGGATGTTTAGCGCGTCTGCGTCGATTACCATGGGGTCGTCTGAGATTGCCAGATATTGCTGGAAGGCAATGGCGGTGGCGCTGTCTTGTCCCAGGCCCGGACCAATACCAATTACCTTGAAATTGCTGATGTCAAAGTTTTCTGTGATGCAACGGTTACTCTTGTCGAGAAGCAGCACTGCCTCTGGTACTGTGGTCTGCATGATGGTGCAGTTCGACGAAGGTGTGTGCACGGTTAACTTTCCGAGACCGCTGCGTAGGCATGCCTTTGAGGCAAGTATGGCTGCACCTGCCATGCCGTAGCTGCCAGCCACAATCAAGGCGTGTCCTAAGGTGCCCTTGTGGGCAAACTTGGAACGGTGGCGTCGCAATTCCTTGACGTCTCCCTCCTCTACGATGTAGTATGGTGTTTCGGCATCCTCGATGTAGTCCTCCGACAAGCCGATGTCAAGCAGCTTCCATTCTCCTACACACTTTTCGTTGTCTGCCATGACGAACGCCAGTTTGGGCAGTTGGATGCTGAGTGTGATTTCTGCATGTATTACCACCGAGCGGTCGGTGAAGGCATTGTTCTCGCACATCAAGCCGCTGGGTATGTCGATGCTCACCACATGGGCATGCAGGCTGTTGATCTTCTTTGCCACCACAGCAAAACCTCCCATTAGTGGGTTTGACAGTCCTGTGCCAAAGAGTGCGTCTATGACAATGTCGTCACGGGTAATCTTGGGGAAGTCAAATCCTGCGGAAATCTCGTTGAAAACGAGGCGTCCGCCGTCACAGTTCTCGTCAAGGATGTTTTGCAAGCGGTCGCGGTTGGTTTCGCATTCCTCTGACAGTTTGCCCTTGATGTTAAACAGATGTACGTTGACATTGTAGCCTTCCTCTACCAGCAGTCTTGCCACAGCCAGGCCATCGCCACCATTGTTACCTGCACCGGCAAACACGTACACGTTGCGCTCTTTGTCCCAACGCGACGTGATTTCGAAGGTTATTGCTCGTGCAGCACGCTCCATCAGCTCGATTGATTCAATCGGCTCGTTCTCTATTGTATAGCGGTCAAGTTCCGCATGTTGTGTACCTGTAAGAATTTTCATATTGCAAAATTACCAAATTTAATTCATAAATCATAATCTATAGTTCATATTTTCAAGAATTTTTGCATTTTTTGAGCATTTACACATTATTTTTAAAAGATTATTAGTAACTTTGTCTCAAAATAGTAGTCCCCCCTAACCTCCGAGGGGGAATAAGAGCAATGTTGAAATAACAAACTTTTATTTAAAAAAGTGAATTGTGTTTTTTGCTGTGTAGCACGTAAATCCGCAAATGGCTTGTCATGCGATGCGTGTGCATGGTATGATTGAAGAACAAAATGAAGGTTAAAGACAAAGAATTTCGTGTGTCCATTCCCG
Organism: Bacteroidaceae bacterium; assembly: GCA_024401185.1. Taxonomy (GTDB): domain Bacteria; phylum Bacteroidota; class Bacteroidia; order Bacteroidales; family Bacteroidaceae; genus Physcousia. The sequence continues at coordinate 16,777 of JAKSLO010000054.1, forward strand.
AGAGCGAAATCCTAAAGCAGGTGGCTCGTGTGGCTAAGGAAATAAACCGCGACTATGAGGGCGAGACTCCCGTCTTTCTGGCGGTGTTGAACGGCTCGTTTATGTTTGCTGCTGATTTGTTGCGCGAAATCACGCTGCCTTGCGAAATCTCGTTTGTGAAGATGACCTCATACGAGGGCGTGAACTCCACTGGCACCATTCGTGAGATGATAGGGTTGAATACCGATATCACAGGCCGTCCCGTCATCATCGTCGAGGATATCGTTGACACGGGCCTGACAATGGCTCACATGCTCGAAACCTTGAAGGCTCACAACCCCAAGAGCGTCGATATTTGCACATTGCTGCTCAAGCCTGACAAACTGAAGGTAAATCTGGACGTTCGTTATTGCTGCCTTGAGATTCCCAACGAATTTATCTTGGGCTATGGCCTTGACTACGACCAGTTGGGACGTAACACCAGGGACATCTACACGGTAGTGGAATAGAATGAAATATTGAATTCAATAAAGTATAATTTAAGGCGTCACACCCTCTGGCGTTAACCATTTCCTCCTGAATGGGGGGGTAAAGGAGAGGGCAGTATTATGAAAAATGTTATTATCTTTGGTGCTCCCGGTAGTGGCAAAGGCACCTACAGCGAAGAAATCGTGAATCGCTATGGCATGGGTCACATCAGCACTGGTGACGTATTGCGTGCTCAAATCAAGGCTGGTACCGAGTTGGGTAAGACTGCCAAGAACTACATCGACAATGGTCAGTTGCTTCCCGATTCTTTGATGATCGACATCCTTGCAGACACTTACGACAGTATGCCTGCTGGCAAGGGTGTTATCTTTGATGGTTTCCCCCGCACCATTCCTCAGGCTGAGGCTTTGAAGGAGATGTTGGCAAAGCGCAACCATGACATGGGTGTGATGGTAGAACTCGTAGTTGACGAGAAGGTTCTTCTGGCTCGTCTGTTGAACCGTGCCATTGAGCAGGGTCGTGCTGACGACAATGAGGAGACCATCAAGAAGCGTTTCGCAGTTTATCGTGAGCAGACCGCTCCCTTGGCTGAGTGGTTCGAGAAGGAGGGCATGCGTCACACCTTCGTTTGGAAGGAAGGTGAGATGACCAAGGAGGATATGCTCAACAATATCTATGCCTTGCTCGACACTCTGAAGTAAAATTCAAGTTATAGAAATAAGGTTACAGGGTGATGGGCGGTAATGCCTGCGTCCTGTAACCTTTTCGTTTTTCGGATGTATAGTCCACCTGGTAATAGTCGTGACCTTGTGTTGAGGCTGGCATTACCTTGACAGTAAAATTGTAACTTCTCAATAATCCATAACCATTCATAAGATGGCAGAATCGAATTTCGTAGATTATGTAAAGATAGTATGCCGCTCCGGAAAGGGCGGTCGTGGTAGTGCACACATGCATCGTGCCAAGTATGCACCCAATGGTGGTCCTGATGGTGGCGATGGCGGTCGTGGTGGTCATGTCTATTTGCGTGGCAACCGCAACTACTGGACGCTCCTGCATTTGCGTTATGACCGTCATATCTTTGCTGGGCATGGAGGCAATGGTGGCAAGAGTGGAAGCACAGGTGCCAAGGGTGAGGACAAATACATCGACGTGCCTTGTGGAACCGTGGTCTATAATGCCGATACGGGTGAGTACATCTGCGACGTAAAGCACGATGGCGAGGTGGTAATGCTTCTCAAGGGCGGTCGTGGTGGACAGGGTAACATCCATTTTGCCACCGCTACCAACCAGGCTCCTCGCTATGCGCAGCCAGGCGAGCCCATGATGGAGATGACTGTCATCATGGAGTTGAAGCTGTTGGCTGACGTTGGTTTGGTGGGTTTCCCCAATGCGGGTAAGTCCACCTTGCTGAGTTCGTTGTCGTCGGCCAAGCCTAAGATTGCCAACTATCCCTTTACCACTATGGAGCCCTCCCTGGGCATTGTGAGCTATCGCGACAACCAGTCGTTCGTGATGGCCGACATTCCCGGTATCATTGAGGGTGCCAGCGAAGGACGCGGACTTGGATTGCGTTTCTTGCGCCATATTGAGCGCAACTCACTTCTTCTCTTCATGGTGCCTGGCGATACCGACGATATCAAGAAGGAGTACGAGATTCTTCTGAACGAGGTGAGCAGCTTCAATCCCGAACTGATGGATAAGCAGCGTGTGCTGGCCATCACCAAGAGCGATCTTCTGGATGACGAACTGGTGGAGATGCTCTCTGCCGATTTGCCTGACGACCTGCCTGTGGTGTTCATCTCTGCTGTGGCCAACAAGGGACTGACTGAGCTCAAGGATATTCTCTGGGCGGCTCTCAACAGCGAGAGCAACAAGTTGCAGACAATCCTTGACGACGAGCGCATCGTGCACAAGAACAAGGACCTCTCTTATCTTCAGGTGGAAATGGAGGATGAAGGTGAGGATATCGAGATTCTTGACGATGCCGAAATAGAGGA
>JAKSLO010000055.1 GCA_024401185.1 Bacteroidaceae bacterium
GATGGAGTTGGTGCAATCAAACTCAAGGGCGTAGAGTTCGGACGAAAAGGGAAGTCGGTGGAATTCATAGCGAGAGGAAAAGGCCAGATAGACGTTCGTATTGATGGTCCTGACGGTAAACTGATTGCCAGCACACTCGTCGATGGCAACACCACCACCAAGCTACTATCACGCCCAACCGGTATCCGCGATCTCGTCTTCATCATGAGTGGCGAGACGTTGAAAGTAGATAAATGGATGATTAAATAAGCAATAACATATAAGCAAAAGCTATTTCCACATGAAGAAAAACACTTCTTATTACTTTTGCCCTGCTGAGTTGCCCTGCAAGACCAGCATCGTATTTAAGATTGATTGATGAAGAACATGAGCATGTCAACCTGTCTCATTATTTAAAAACCAAGAGAACAAAGCAAAGAATAATCTAAAATGAAAAAGACAATTTTATCTCTTGCCATGCTTGCTATGTTGGCAAATTGTGGCAAGAAAGAAGAGGTAAAAACCTCAAACAAAAATGAAGAAACAATGAGTACGATTACAACACTCAACATCGGAGACTTCCAATGGATGCGTGAACCTGAGTCGTGTGTGATCAAGGGTGACACTATTGAAGTGGTAACCAAACCGCACACCGACCTCTGGCAACGCACGTATTACCACTTCCAGAACGACAATGCTCCCGTCTTCCAGATGAAGACAAAGGAGAAGTTTTTCAGCTTCATCGTAAAGACGGACTTTACGGAAAGCCATCACCGTTTCGACCAGTGTGGCGTGGTGATGTACCTCGATTCCGAGAACTGGCTGAAGGGAAGCATTGAGTATGAGAATGAGCAGTTTCAGCACCTTGGAAGCGTTGCAACAAACCACGGCTACAGCGACTGGGCAACAACTGCCATCGCTGCTGATGTGAAGAGCATGTGGTATCGTCTCTCACGCCGTGAGGATGACTTCTGCATTGAATGCTCCACAGATGGCAAGGAGTGGAGCCAGATGCGTGTCTGCCACATGTACGAGGCAAAGGACGAAATCAGCTTTGGCATCTACGCTTGCTCACCAGAGGAGTCGTCATTCAAGGCGGTGTTCACCAACATGCAGTTGACAGAGTGCGCATGGAAGGCTCATGACGGTCAGCAACCAGACGAAGAATAACGAACAAAATTGTGGTGCATATTTTTTTGTTACATCGCGATGTAACAATTGCTACGTCGCGATGAAACAAACTTATACGCTTAGTTTTAATTTGTGATTTTGTGAATTTGCACTTTTGTTGCATGTTCACAAAATCACTAATTGACTTCGCCGAGCGAAGTGATGGTGAAAAAACAAATTGGTACCAAGTTTATTTTTTATCATCACTAAACCTTTTGGGCAATGAATAAATCACATCGATTCTGATAAGGGTGAAGAAACCTTACCAGAAATGCCATCAGTCATTCAATTCTATATAGATTTTTCCGTCTATCTTTATTGTTCTAAGCGTAGTCGCGGAATAAACCACCTTATAGAAGTTGTTGTAAGCAACACCTTTACTCTCAAGCATTTGCATACATTGTTTCAAAACATCTCTCTGAAGCATTCTTTGCTTGGGTGCGGATTCAAGAATACGATGAATCTCAACCTCTATCCTAGTCTTCCAATTATTATGATGTGGACGAGTAGTAGCAGTATTTTTTGAACGCCACAGGTGATCCTTCGACTTAGGTATCGCTGAAGTAAGACAGAATGTGTTGCCATCCGAGTTAAGAGGACGGCAATCACGCAAAATATAACATCGCACGGATGACTCCTTGATGTTTACACCTTGCGACACAAGGTAATCAAGAACATCCTGCATTGTAAAACGAACATGTTCCTTACAGAAATCCCGAATAAAATCAGCAGGCAGACGCATTCGCTCTCCGTCCTCACGATACACCCATTTGCTCTTGCCTAATGGCACGCACCACGAATAAACCCTGCTTGCGGCAGAAATACTTGAGCATTTCTCTCCATGAAGTTCTGTGTATAATCTCTGCAACTCAACCGAAGAAATATCTTTTTTTTCATAGATAATTCTTGCAATGCGTTGATTTCCTTTCATATACTCTGCACGAAGTTGGAAAATGCCCTCCTCGATCTGCTCAAACACCTTGTCATGTTGCAGCAGGAGGAAACGAATCAATTCTTCACGAAGAGCTATGCCTTTCATGTGTATTTGATTCGTTATGGAATGCATTATAGCGTCAAACGACATTGGGCGAACTTCCCTTTGAAGAAGGTGGAACAAGCCTGCATAGTGAGCACAAAACACACTTTTCTCAATATCCTCGTCAATCAGTATTCTCTCTGTCTTGACACATGGAATAATCGTTTCACCTACAATAACTTTTTTACGAAGAATAAATGCAATTGCATCTAAACGGGGGCACGTCAGCCATTTGCTTTCTTTAATAACATAACCTATATGATTATCAGTAAATTCTGTCATTTTATCCACAAAATCCTTTCGCAGGACAATACCCTGTGTGAGTTTCTTGGTGAAACGCATAGACAGAAAATCTTCTCGTATCTCCTGTACAATCATCCTCACCCTTTCACGACACACGCATGGCGTGCCTTTTACTCCACCCGACAGTAATTTGCTAATCTCAGACACACCCTTGCCTTTCGCATAGAATGAACGCAGAATGAAAGCATTAACCCTGGTACCGGCATTCATTTTGGATTTGCCAATCTGCTGAAGCATCATGTCAACTTGCTCAAAGAATCCAAGATCCTTTCCCTTTGGCAATATTGGCAGTTCTTGTACTCGGCGCAACACACGGGCATGGACAGACGCTCTGCTCACATCTGTGACTGAGTCATTATCCATAGAATTTACTTCCAATTGTGATTCGTTGATATTTTTCTTGCTTCTTGCCATGTGCACAATCATGGTATAAATGAAACTTAAGTTACTTGTTAGTATAAATACGTTGCAAATATAAAGCATTTTCTCGAAAATACAAAAAATCGGACAAGGAAAATTTACTTTAGCTGCATTACATTCATTTTTATGCCAAAACAGGCAATGTTTGTGCTCATTATCAGGAAAACACCAATATTTATGCCCATCAGAATACGTAAATCGCAGAATTTGTTGTATCTTTGTCCTCATCGAAGCAGACAAACAACAGCATATCATTATGAACAAGCAAGATAAAGACCCCATGGAATGGGAGGTGCTCGAAAGCGAGTACCTATACAAAAGACCCTGGTTGACGGCAAGACGCGAGCACGTGAAGCTGCCAACAGGAGCAGAAATCAAGGACTTCTATGTGTTGGAATACCCTGAGTTCTGCAACGTAATTGCCATCACAAAGGATGGCAAGTTCCTGATGGAACGTCAATACCGCCATGCCCAGCACCTCACGGGCTATGAGATTCCTGCCGGATGTGTGGAGGCAGGCGAAGACCCTATGGAGGCTGCCAAGCGTGAACTCTACGAAGAAACCGGTTATGCAGGTGGTGAGTGGAGCCACTTCATGACAATAAGCCCTAATGCTGGTGCTTGCACCAATAGCAGTCACACATTCCTTGCCATCGGGGTGGAACAAGTTTCGTCTCAGCACCTTGAAGAGTCGGAAGACATCAAGATTGTGCTGATGGAGCAAGATGAAGTAATACGGATGTTGAAAAACGATGAATTTCATCAAGCCATGATGGCAGCTCCTCTGTGGAAGTATTTTGCAATGAACAAGCTGATATAAATACCTGCAGCTTACCAATGCCAAGATGTTGCTTTTCGACCTTACCATCTTCTCGATGTTCGTACTGCCCTACTCCAACCAGCTCATCGATCTGCTCATCGTGGGTTACATTCTTACCTTAGCAGGACCTACAGCCAACCTCGTATGGTTGCTTGCAGGGGCATGGCTCAGAAAATGGTTCGTGAATTACAAAAAGCAGATTGACATCGTAATGGCTACCCTGCTTGCGCTGTGCGCCATAGCCATTATAATAAAAAAAAAAAACAGAAATGGTGATGAGAGAATGGCTTACCAATGCAACTAAGTAAGTTTCAACCACCTTGATTTTCAACAAGATTATGAGTATAAGTCGTCAAGACATAAAAGGCAACTATAGCGAAGCCCTTGTCACAAACATCTGTTTCATGGTTGCTGAAACGGGAGATTTTCTTGGATTCATCAAAGAATACATGTACGATGATGACCCGATTGTTGTGCGTAATGCTTTGAGTGCGCTATCAAAAGCTACCGACACAGAACTCTCACAGTTATCCCCCATTAAAGACGAGCTCATTGACATGGCTATACGTTGCCATAATTCGTCCATACGCCGAGCCTTATTCGGAATCATCCAAAGGCTCGACATGAAAGAGGAAGATGTGCGAACCGACTTCCTTGACCATTGTCTAAACCAGATGGCCGACCCGGATGAAGTTCCCAGCGTACAGGCCCTCTGCATGAAGCTTGCATACAAAATGTGCACGTTTTATCCAGAACTGATGGAAGAGCTGAAACGCACGCTTGAGGGCATGGAAATCTCATACTACACTCCTGCAGTTAAGAATGTCAGAAGCAAAATCTTGAGCAACAAGTATAAGGGTAAATGAAGCCGACAAGACGATGTCCTGCTTCTTGAGTTATTCTCCAAGGCTAATACTATCGCACTTTTGCCTGGCTTGCCGCTTCGCAGCTCGTCTGCAGAAGAACTCCCTGATATTGAAGCTTGCGAAACTTGAATTTTCTAACTAAAAAAACACAAATATGGAAAAGCAGAAAGAAAAAGACCCATTGTCAGAGATGCTTGAATACAACAAGCGCTTTGTGGCTGAGAAGATGTATGAGCAATATGCCACAAGCAAGTATCCCGACCGTAAGATTGCCATTGTCACCTGCATGGACACACGTCTGGTACAGCTGTTGCCGGCTGCTCTCGGCATAAAGAACGGCGACGTGAAGATTATCAAGAATGCGGGTGGCACCATCACCAATCCTTTCGACTCCACGGTACGTTCACTCCTGGTAGCCATCTACGAACTTGGAGTCAACGAGGTGATGATAATCGGCCACACCACCTGTGGCGTGCAAGGCATGGATGGAGCCGAGATGCTTCACCTGATGCGCCAGCGTGGCATCGACGAGGAGCACATCTCGCTCATGAAGCATTGTGGCATCGACCTTGAGTCATGGCTCCATGGCTTCGACGAGACAGATGCTGCCGTGCTCGAAACCGTTGACCTGGTAAAAAACCATCCCCTTGTTCCCAAGGACGTGGTTGTGAAAGGCTACATCATGGATTCTGTCACAGGCGAACTAAAGACCATAGAATAACGTATCCTGCCGACAACTGGACGTTCCCAACCTTCACGCTTCACTCACGGTGCACTCACAGTGCGCACACAAATCCGTGGAGAACCGTGAGTGAACTGTGAGTGAACCTAATGCGAAGGTAAGACGAAGCTAAGACAAAGGCAAGACGAAGGTAAAACGATGCTATGACAAAGCTAAGACGAAGGTAAGGCGAAATCCCGGATAGAGATGACGGAAAGAATGCAAGCATCAAGAGGACGCTACCTCGTTAGGATGCAAGGCATTGAGAGCGTCTGTCAGTTTGAAACGATCACCTTGACCTTGACGATGCGACGCTCATCCATCTCCATCACCTCGAAGGTGTAGTTTTGATGCTTCAACCTCTCGTGAAGCTGGGGGAAGTCACCCTTCAACTCCAACAGCAGGCCAGCCAGGGTATCGGCCTCGCCAGCAGCATCGTCGAAGGCCTCATCGTCAATCTTCATTATCTTGTAAAAGTCTGACAATAAAGTCTTTGCCTCGAAGAGATAGGTGTTCTGGTTGAGGCGTACAAAAGCCTTTTCCTCCTCGTCAGTCTCATCGCTGATCTCACCCACAATCTCCTCGATGATGTCTTCCATGGTGACAATGCCACTCGTTCCGCCAAACTCATCCACCACGATGGCTATGTGCACCTTGTTGGTCTGAAACTCGCGCAACAGGTCATCAATCATCTTCGTCTCGGGCACAAAGTAAGGCGGGCGTATGAGCGACTGCCAACGGAAATTGGCAGGCTTGTTGAGGTGAGGCAGCAAGTCCTTGATGTAGAGCACACCCTTGATGTTGTCCTCATTATTCTGATAGATGGGAATACGGCTGTAGTTGTTCTCCACGATACACTTCAGCACGTCGGAGAATGACGTACGCACATCCAGGTCAACCATATCAACGCGAGGCGTCATCACCTCCTTAGCCATCTCGCCACCAAAGCGGATGATGCCCTCGAGCATACTGCTCTCCTCGGCAATCTCCTTCTTGTCGGTCAGCTCAAGCGCCTGTTCCAGGTCGTCCACAGTAAGCGACTGCGCATCATGCCCCACTATATCGGTAATCTTCTGTGAGCGCACCAGGAGTACAGCCAACGGATGGCAAAGCTTGTCGAGCACGCAGAACACGGGAGCCGCAAAACGGCAGAACTTGCGGCTATGCTGCTTGGAATATATCTTGGGCACAATCTCGCCAAACAGCAGCAGCAGGAAGGTAAGGATAACCGTCATGATGAGGAACTGCAACACCTCGGCGCCCTCGCCAAAGCGCAACCACTTAAGGAAGAAGAAGTTGAGCAGCATGATGATGGACACATTCACAAAGTTATTGGAAATGAGAATGGTGGCCAAAAGATGCTCGCTACGCTCACGCAAGCGCAGTATCTTCTTGTCGGACGGATGCTTGAGTTCCTCAATGTCGCTCAAATCGCTTGGTGAGAGTGAGAAGAAGGCTATCTCGCTTGCCGACACGAAACCGGAGCAGATGAGAAGCAAAAGGCTGAGTGCCAACGCTATGTAGGCACCAAGTGATGGGGTAAGAAATTCTATCATTACTGAGCAGTAGTGTTTTTGGGAGTCAGCAACTCGATGGTATCAGCGTATATCTCAACCACATAGCGCTTTATTCCGCTCTTATCGTCGTAGGAGCGTGTACGAATCTTGCCTTCGATGTAGAGCTTGTCACCCTTGTGCACATATCTCTCCACCAGTTCGGCTTGGTTGCGCCACAGAATGACGTTATGCCACTCGGTTCGCTCGGGGATGACGGTACCATTTTCAAGTGTGTAGCTGGGGTCACTGGTTGCCAGACGCACCTGAGCCACGGCCACACCTTTGTCCACATATTTCACTTCAGGCTCAACCCCCACATATCCAAGAAGAATGACTTTATTTACTGACATAGAATTGAATATTCAGATTAAACAACGCAAATTTAAGCAATTCTGCAGAATTGCCCAAATTTTAATGCACCAAACTTACCATTTTATACAGTTCTTGCACCAAACGGCTTGTGGCAAACGAGTCACGCTCACCCTCATCCACCCAGAAATAGCTGTCATCGGGGCAGCATCCTGCTGGCAGATCGTGCATGGAACGGCATTCCATGAGATAGAAATCGGCCAGAAGCAGGCGATGGGTGAGCTGATGCCTTACGCCCTTCCTGAGGCATACCACACTCATGCCCGTCTCATGGGCATCAGTTGACAGCTTTGACTTAGGGTCAAGCAAGTCATACAAGCCACCCTCCTGGACATGCCCCCCACCCGAGGCATCCTTCAACTCCAGCAAGAGGGGTTCGTAGAGTCCCTTCCATATGTCGCTATTGTCCCGTCGATGCAGCAAGACCTTGCCCTCGCAACGTATGTATATATATATAAGGTGGCGCTGCTGAATCTGCAAGGTTCGGCTCTTCGCGGGCAACAGGTTCACGCTACCCTCCCTGTTTGCCACACAGCCCTCGCACAAGGGGCACGCAAGGCATTGGGCATGGGGTGTGCATACCATGGCTCCGAAATCCATAATGGCCTGATTATAAAGGGCAGGTTGCGCGGCGTCAAACATCTCGTCGGCAAGTGCCTGAAAGACCTTCTTGCCTTGCGTGGTGTCGATGGGCGTATCTTCGCCCAGATAGCGCGACAGCACCCTGAAGACGTTGCCATCGAGTACGGCCTTTGGTTCGCCAAAGGCAAACGAGGCGATGGCAGCCGCTGTGTAGTCGCCCACCCCGGGCAAGGTGCGCAGTTCCTTGAAGGTGGAGGGGAAACGACCCATCTGCACAATAGCCTTGGCAGCACGATGAAGGTTGCGGGCACGCGAGTAGTAGCCCAGTCCCTGCCACAAGAGCAACACTTCGTCTTCGGAAGCAGCCGCAAGACGCTCTACCGTGGGAAAGGCGTGCACAAAACGCACGAAATAGTCATACCCCTGCGCCACACGCGTCTGCTGCAAGATAATCTCCGAAATCCAGATGTGGTAGGGATTACGCGTAGCACGCCAGGGCAAATCGCGCTTGTTCTGTTCGTACCATTTCTCAATAATAAAGGCAAATTGTCTGTTCATCGTGCATGGATTACACCACAAAAATACAAAGAATAAAGTAAAAACACCGTTTAAAACGCATTTTTTTTCAAAAAACAACACTATTATTTTTAGTTGTGGAAAAAATATTGTAATTTTGCAATCCGAAATACGGTGTTTTATCGTACAAGAAACAGAAATTAAGAGATTATTAACCAATAAATTTATTAGTTATGCCTAACGGAAAGAAGCACAAGAGACACAAGATGTCTACTCACAAGCGCAAAAAGAGACTGAGAAAGAACAGACATAAGAGCAAGTAAAGCTTTGTAAAAAGTCCGCTCTTTGCCTCTTCGGAGAGACTCGTCTAGTCTGTGAGACAAAACATAAGGAACAAACTCACACGCTATCTCCACTGATTCAGTGAACTGGCGAGAGTTTGTTCTTTAGTATTTATTATTGATAAGCCTGTGCAAGTCAAGACTTACCAATTAAAACGGTGACACAACCTTGTGCCGCCTAAAATGATAGAAATGACAAGCGAAGTATACGTTAACGTACAACCTCAGAAAATCGCCATCGCCCTTACCGAAGACAAGAGGCTGGTGGAGTACCAGGAGGAAGGCCAGAGTGCCTCCTTCAGCGTGGGCAACGTGTACCTGGCTAAAGTGCGAAAACTCATGCCGGGACTCAATGCCTGCTTTGTGAACGTGGGATACGAGCGTGACGCATTTCTTCATTATCTCGATTTAGGAACTCACTTCAACACGCAGCAGAAGTATCTGAAGCGTGTGCTGAGCGACCGTAAGAACCTCTACCCCCTGAGCAAGATTCAGCCCCAGCCCGACCTTGAGAAGAACGGCAGCGTGCAGACCACCTTGCAGCAAGGACAGGAGGTATTGGTACAGATTGTCAAGGAGCCCATCAGCACCAAGGGACCTCGCCTCACATGCGAGATTTCGTTTCCCGGACGCTATCTCGTGCTGATGCCCTTCGGCGACAAAGTCAATGTGTCATCCAAGATTAAGTCGAGCCAGGAACGTGCCCGACTCAAGCAAATCATCCAAAGCATCAAGCCCAAGGGCTTCAGCGTCATCGTCCGCACCGTGGCAGAAGAAAAGCGCGTGGAGGAACTCGACTCTGAGATGAGGGTATTGGTGGGTAAGTGGGAATCGGCCATGACGAAGGTAATGCAGTCGAAAGACCTGCCCGTGCTGGTAGCCGAGGAGACAAGTCGTACGGTAGGACTGCTGCGCGACCTCTTCAACCCCTCTTACGAAAACATCTATGTGGACAATGAAGACGTCTATAAGGAAGTGCGCGACTACGTGGAACTGATCGCCCCTGATAGAGCCGGCATTGTAAAGCAGTACAAAGGCAAGCTGCCTATTTTTGACAACTTTGACATTACCCGACAGATCAAGTCGTCGTTCGGCAAAACGATTTCCTACAAGCATGGCGCATACCTCATCATAGAGCACACCGAGGCCCTTCACGTGGTCGATGTGAACAGCGGCAACCGTGCCAAGTCTAACGATGGCCAGGAGGCCAATGCCCTTGACGTGAACCTGGGTGCAGCCGACGAGCTGGCTCGCCAGCTTCGCCTGCGCGATATGGGTGGCATCATCGTGGTCGATTTCATCGACATGAACGTGGCCGAAGACCGTCAGAAGCTGTATGAGCGTATGTGCGAAAACATGAAGAAGGACCGTGCCAAGCACAACATCCTTCCCTTGAGTAAGTTTGGTTTGATGCAGATTACCCGTCAGCGCGTACGTCCTGCCATGGACGTGAAGGTGGACGAGACGTGTCCTACCTGCCAGGGCAAGGGCACCATCAAGAGCAGCATACTCTTTACCGACCAGTTGGAGAGCAAGATCGACATGCTTGTCAACAAACTGGGCGTCAAGAAGTTCACGCTCCAGGTGCACCCCTATGTGGCAGCCTACATCAATCAAGGACTCCTCTCGCTGAAACGCCAATGGCAACTGCGCTACGGCATGGGCGTCCGTATTGTTCCTAACCAGATGTTTGCCTTCCTTCAGTACCAGTTCTACGACCGCAGCGGTCAGGAAATAGACATGAAGGAGGAAATCGAGATAAAGTAAAGAAATGACAAGATACATCACCGCACTCATAGCCATATTCATGCTGTCCTTGCTGCCAAGCCACGCGCTGGGCGACAAGACCAAGAAGAAGAAACTCAATGTCGAGGTTCGTCCGGAACTGCCGATGCCCGATGCACGCGTTCCTGTGGTAAAGCCACAGGCACCCCATGCGTCGGTAAGCGAGCCTGGATTGCTCAACATACAGGCTTCCGAGGTGGTCTATGGCGAGCATACCGAGTCGCAGCGAGGCGGCATAGATGTATCCCACTATCAGGGCCAGATTGACTGGAATGCAGTAGCCCACGACGGCAGGGCGCTCTACGCCTTCTGCAAAGCTACCGAGAGCACGAGCCTGATGGACAACACATACCAGTATAATGTACGCGAGGCACGAAGAAATGGTGTTCCCGTGGGAGCCTATCACTTCTTCAGTCCCAAGACATCGGGAGCCGAGCAGTTGCAATACTTCATGGACAACGTGGATGTAAGCCAGCTCGACGTGGTGCCCATGCTCGACATCGAGGTGCGTGGCAAGGCCAGTCTGGAGGAGTTTCACAACCAGATAAGGGCATGGCTGAAGGGATTCGAGAAGAAATACCACTTCAAGCCCATCATCTATGCCTCGGTGAACTTCTACAACAAGTACCTGGCAGGAGCCTTTGATGACTACATGTATATGATTGCCAAGTATGGCGAGGGGTGCCCAAGTCCGCAAGGCCCCATCCCCTTTGTCATGTGGCAATATACGGCCAACGGTCGCATCAATGGCATCAAGGGTGCCGTGGACATGAGCTACTTTGTGGACAGCTTCGACCTCAAGGACATCCTGATAAAGAATCACAGGTAGTTATTACTTTCAACGCAGATACAAAAATAGCGTAGCAGTCAAGAATGCTACGCTATTTTTTGTATTACTCATGGCGTTACGCCAATAATTATCAATTGTCAATTATCAATTGTTATGCATAAGCATATGCATCATCAGTTCATCCCCAGATACTGGCAGCTGAAGTTCTTGCCCTTGATGGAAGGAAACTGGCTGCGAGGATCCACGTCGAAGCGGTTGCGCAGATGGTTGCACACGCGATCGTAGCAGTCCTGTATGCTTTCAGCCTTGAGGCGCACGCGAAAGTCGGTATCGAAATACTGGCACTTGCCATCATGGGGCATCTGCACCACGCGACGGAAGAAGATGCCAGCATCATACCAACCGGGACGGAACGCCTTGATGTCGTTCTCCTCAGCCTCCTTGCGCATCTGGGCATCCGCCTTGGCGCTACTTGCCGCATTGGCAGCATTCAGCTTAAACTCCTCAATCGTAGAAGCCTCGGTCTTGATGACGATAAAGTAATTGCGTCCGTGCACCTTGTAACGCTTGGGGTAAGGCATGGAGCCTTTATAATAGCCGTTGATATCGGTAACGAGAAACTCGTCCACGTCAATATCAGGAATCGAAGAAAGGAAGTCAACAGCCTTCTTCACATCTGGTACCACCACTTCCTGGTCAAAATATCTAATATAGAGGTTCTTCATACTCAGTAATAATTTCTGCCTTCCACGCAAAGCCCAAAAGCCTATCGCAATGCAGGCAAAGTTGTTTTGTTATTCTTTTCACTCTTAAATTCGTGCAAAATTACGAAAATAAGTTAGAAGAAAAAAATTATTGCACAAATAATAAGGCATAAACACAAAAAATGAGTAATTTTGCATTAAAATTAAGGTAAAGAGACTTTTCAAGAATGACAAATAACGCATTACAGAGGATTCTTCAGTTCATGCGTAAGTGGACGTTGCCCATAGCCATGCTCATGGGTGCGGCGATGTATTTCCTCTATACGTCCATCCCCTGTCTGGACTCCACCCACGCATTCGCCAACAAGGCCATCAGTCTCATCCAGCCCACCCTGCTGTTCACCATGCTGCTCATCACATTCCTCAAGATCACCCCATCGCAGCTGCGCTTGCAACGATGGCACCTGTGGGGCTTACTGTTGCAGCTGGGCGTATTCGGAGCCTGTGCCTTTGTCATCACCCTAATGCCCGACAGCAACTGGAACGTGGTCATAGAGGGAGGCATGCTCTGCATGATCTGTCCCACGGCCACAGCAGCAGCCGTAGTTACAGGCAAGCTGGGTGGCAATCAGGCCGCGCTGACCACCTACACCATCCTCATCAACCTCTGCGTGGCGGTATCCGTGCCCGCCGTGGTGCCCCTGCTCCACCCCAGCACCGATGTCACTTTCCTCACCGATGCTGCCCTGATACTCAGCAAGGTGTTCCCCCTGCTCTTCTGTCCGTTCATTCTGGCCATCTTCATACGAAGGTATGCCCCCAGGCTTACCCAGCGTATCACGGGCATCAAGGACCTTGCCTTCTACCTGTGGGCCATAGCCCTGGCACTTGCCATAGCCGTCACGGTGCGAAGCATCGTGCACAGCGACTGTCCCTGGCAATACCAACTGGGCATAGCCGGCAGTTCGGCGCTGGCATGCGTGCTGCAGTTTGCCATAGGCAGATGGATGGGACGCAAGTATGGCGAACCCATCACCGTAGCACAAAGCCTGGGACAGAAGAACACCGTGTTTGCCATCTGGATGGGCTACACCTTCCTCAACCCCGTTACCAGCATCGCAGGTGGGTTCTATAGCGTATGGCACAACGTGTACAACTCATACCAGTTGGCACAAGTACAAAAGAAAAAGCAAAACACATGAAACTAAAGGTAAATAAGCGATTCGTCAAGGCAGGCGAGGTGGTAGAGGTGAGTTGGGACTCAGAGATAGCCACCAGTCCACGCCTCATCATGCACACCGGCATCCGCGAGAGCTCACTTGCCGTACCCGAGTCGGGCAGCAAGCGTTTTCGTCTGAAGGGCGTAAAGGGACAGCATTGGATTGGCCTCAAGGCATGGGACGGCAATCAGGAGCGCCTCATCAAGCACCGCATCTTCGTGTATGGCAAGAGCCGGGAGAGCGACAGCTTTGAGTACATGGACAAGCAGAACTGGTTTGACAAGCTCAGGCAGGGCATCAAGCGCTGGTGGGGCATGTACACCCCCGAGAAGAAGCGCCTCTACGTACTCCTCATCCTCCTGCTCGTCTATAACCTGCTCTTTAGCCTCGCCCTCTACAACGTGGCGCAGATACTATTCATGCTCATCATCTTCTGGCTTTTCTGGCAGATTGTGAAGCGATGAGCCACCCCACTGGAAGCACAGGGGAACCAGGATGAAAGGCCATGCCAGCGTCACCACAAGTGCGCCCATGGCAAAGCAGATGCTGCGCACCAGACCAAACGAAGAGGGCAGATCCGTGCCATCGCCTATGGCCACGGCATTGTCCGACATGCCACCCACAAAGATGGTGCTCAGCGCAGGCAGGCATCCGGCCAGCATGACCAGCACTACCACCATGCCGCAAACCACCAGAATGGCAGAGCTGCCACCCAGGCTACCCATGTGGGCGAAAGGCCATGCCAGCGAGGCACCAAAGCCCTTTCGCTCCATCATATATTGCTGTCCGGCTGGCACATAAATCATGGCCCACAGTATGGTGAGCAGCACGAACAGCACCAGGGCCCACATACGGCTGGGCATGACCATGAGCGAAAGCACAGCCCAACCCACGGTAAGGGCATAGCCCACCACGCAAAGTATGATGCCACGCACCACATGGGGCGTGATGTCCTGCATCACCTTCCACGGCTGCACGGCAGGTAGGTAGCCCAGTTCGGCATACCGGTGCATCAGGTAGCTTATCTGTCCGCACAGCACGCCCAACAGCACTATGGCCAGCAGTCCCCAGCCACACAGCATGAAGAAGGGCACCGACAGCACGTGCCCCGCATCCGTAGTGGGTGCGAAGGCCATCTCGCGAAACTGCCACACGCTGGCCGATGCCCACTGGGCCACCACAGCCCAAACCACCACGCATGCCACCATCATGGGCCACAGATGACGCAGGAAACCCCAGGGATGACGCAAGGGCAGACGCACACCTGCCGACATACTTTTCACATAACTGCGCTCCTTCAAGAGCGGTTCATTCATTATATCCTTTTCCATATTTTCAGGTACACTTTTTGTCAACTAAATGCTGATTTTCTCAATTACAACACAAAAGTACAATAAAAAGTCGTATCTTTGCACATTCGTAACATATTTTAGCGTTTTTAATGGCAAATATAACAGAAATTAAGTGGGGATTTATCGGTTGTGGCGAAGCTACGGAGAAAAAAAGCGGACCAGCCTTCAATCAGATTCCCGGTTCGCGCGTCATGGCGGTGATGAGCCGCAATGCCGAGCGCGCACAGTCGTATGCCGAGCGTCACCACATCCCCCGATGGTACAGCGACCCTTGGAAACTCATCAACGACCCCGACGTGAATGCCATTTATATTGCCACCCCACCCTCGTCGCACGCCACCTATGCCATCATGGCTATGAAGGCTGGCAAGACGGTCTATGTGGAGAAGCCCCTGGCTGCCTCCTATGCCGACAGTCAGCGTATCAACCACATCAGCGAGCAGACGGGCGTGAAGTGCTTCGTGGCATACTATCGCCGCTACCTGCCCTACTTCCAGAAGGTGAAGGAACTGGTAGAGAGTGGTGCCATAGGCAAGGTCATCAACGTGCAGATACGCTTTGCGGCTCCTCCACGCGACCTCGACTACAACCAGCACGACAAACCCTGGCGTGTGCAGCGCGACATAGCGGGCGGAGGCTACTTCTACGACCTTGCCCCGCATCAGATTGACCTGCTGCAGACCATCTTCGGTCCCATCACGCGCGTGCATGGTTTCAGTCAGAACCGCGGACACCTGTACGAGACGGAGGACACCGTCAGCGCAGCCTTTGAGTTTGCCGACGGGCTGCCCGGCTCGGGTTCGTGGTGCTTCGTGGCACACGAGAGTGCCTCCACCGACCGCATCGAACTGATTGGCGACAAGGGCCAGATATGCTTCTCCGTGTTCACCTATACCCCCATCGCCCTGCACACCGAGACGGGCAGGCAGGAGATTGTCATCCCCAATCCCGAATACGTGCAGATGCCTCTCATCAAGAACATCGTGGAGCACATTCAGGGCAAGGCCATCTGCACATGCGACAGCGTGAGCGGAACGGGCGTAAACTGGGTTCTCGACCGCATCCTGAAGAAAATCTAAGGCGTGATGAAAAAGATACTGTGTTTACTCTGCATGCTCATCGGCCTGGAGTGCAAGGCAGCCGTGACCGTTGCCGACACGCTATCCTCATCCTACGAATACGCCAACTTCCGTGAGATCAAGAATGACTCCAACCTCAACCTCGGACAGAAGATCAGACACTCGGGTGGCCTCATCAAGCGTTTCATCAAGGCATTCGACGAGTACGACACCACCTACATCGAGCCCAACAAGTACCACATGACCGTCATGCTGCAGGGCACGGGCAATGCCGAGTGGTTCTCGCTCAAGGGCGAGGAGTCGGGGCATCGCATGTCGTTCACCTCACGCCCCGGCTATAAGATTGGTCCCTACCTGGGATGGCATTGGATATTCCTGGGCTATACCATCGACGTCAGCACCATTGGTGGCACCCAGACCAAGAAGACCGAGACGGAGTTCTCACTCTACAGCAGCATGCTGGGTTGCGACCTCTTCTATCGCAAGACGGGTAGCGACTTCACCATGCGTCGCGCCACAGGCTACGACCAGGATCTTCGGCCCTACTACGGTTCGGCTTTCGATGGCATCAAGGTCTCGCTCATCGGACTCAATGCCTACTACATAGCCAACCACAAGCACTTCTCCCTGCCAGCGGCCTTCTCGCAGAGCACAAGGCAGCTGCGCAGCGCTGGCTCGTGGAAGTTCGGTTTCAGCATCACCCGTCATGACATCAGCATTGACTACCAGAAGCTCAACGAGCAGATACCGGGAGGCATAAGCCAGGACATGCAGGTCACCAAGATGAAGTACATGGACTACAGTCTGAGCGCGGGCTATGCCTACAACTGGGTGTTTCGCAAGGACTGGCTTCTGAGCATCGACATAGCACCCTCTCTGGGCTATAAGCGCACCAGCCACAGCATCTGGTCAAAGATGCCCGAGGAGAACGCACGCCTCTACCAGGCCCTCTACGAGCGCGGAAACATCAACGTCAACGTGACTGGCCGTCTGGGCATCGTGTGGAACAACTCGCGCAACTATGCCGGGGCGTCGCTCATCATGCACAACTTCAACTACCGGCACAAGGAACTCTCCATGCACAATGCCTTCCTCAGCTTCAACGTCTATACCGGTCTCAACTTCCTGAGGCAGAAGAAATAACCCCCCTACCACAATGCGAATCACTTCCCTCATAGAGAACACCAGTCTGTCGGGCCTGCCCGTGGAGCATGGCCTCAGCCTCTACATCGAGAGGTCAGACGGCATCCGCATGCTCTTCGACATGGGTCAGAGTGCGCTCTTTGCCGAAAATGCCAGTCGCATGCAGCTGTCGGTCAGCCATGTGGACGTGGCCATCATCTCGCACGGGCACTACGACCACGGCGGTGGACTCCGTCGGTTTCTCGAACTCAACAGCCACGCCAGGGTGTACATCCACCGGGAGGCATTCCAGCCACACTATTCGCTCAGGGAGAACGGCCTGCGCCACATAGGTCTGGACGAGTCGCTGAGGCACGACAGTCAGATTGTGCTCTGCGACGACCTCACCACGCTGGACAGCCACGCCACGCTCTTTGCCAATGTGCAGGGCCATTGTTGCCATCCCGTGGGCAACCGTCTGCTCTTCAAGGCCAGCAGCCCCACCCCCGCGCATGTCAGCCCCACCCCCTCAGCCAACGACGTCATCCACGACGACTTCCGTCATGAGCAGAACCTGATTGTCGAGGAAGATGGCAAGACGGTTCTCTTTGCGGGATGCGCCCATCGGGGCATAGTCAACATCATGCAGCAGGCACAACAGGTGCTGGGCCACGCCCCCACGCACGTCCTGGCAGGAATGCATCTGGTGAAGAGCGGACTGGACGAACAGGCAGAAGACGCCTTCATAGCCCAACTCGCACAGCACCTCATGCAGTATCGCAGCACCCAGTTCTACACCATGCATTGCACAGGTACATCACAATTCAACAAGCTCCACACCATCATGGGCGCCCAGATGAAATACCTCTCCTGTGGCGATGCCATAAGCATATAATATATAAATAATTTTGATCACTTACTTAAGAAATGTATCAAAAACTATTTACACTAAGAGACGAGAAATATGCCGAGTTTCAAGCCAAGCTGACACCAGGTATTCCGTCCCACACCTTTATCGGTGTACGAGTTCCCACGCTCCGAAAGTTTGCCAAGGAGATCATCAAAAGCCCTGAGAGCAAGACATTCCTGCACACGTTGCCCCACAGTTACTACGACGAGAACATGCTGCACGCCCTGCTCATCTCCGAGCAGAAAGACTACGACCATTGCATAGAGCTCACCGAGCAGTTCCTACCCTATGTTGACAACTGGGCCGTATGCGACATCATGTCGCCCAAGGTCTTCACCAAGCACAAGGCAGAGCTGATGCCCAAGATCAAGGCGTGGAGTCAGTCCCCACACACCTATACATGCCGTTTCGGCTTGGAGATGCTCATGTCACATTTCCTCGACAAGGACTTCCTGCCTGACTACCTGCAGATTCCCGTCACCTATCCGCCCCTCTTCGCAAACGGACGGGAGCAAGACTATTACGTGAGGATGATGGTAGCATGGTTCTTTGCCACAGCACTTGCCAAGCAATGGGAGAGCACCATCGGCATCATCGAGAGCAAGGTGCTACCGCCCTGGACGCACAACAAGACCATCCAGAAGGCGAGAGAGAGTTTCCGCATCACACCCGAGCAGAAGGAATACCTCAAAACCCTGAAGATATGAGAAAAACGCTTACACTCCTCATGCTATGCCTCCTCACTATTGTGGGGCAGGCTCAACTGAAGCCTCGTGTCGTCGTCCTAACCGACATCGGAAGGCCTGACCTTGAACCCGACGACACCGAGTCGCTCGTTCACCTGCTTTGCTATGCCGACATGCTGGAAATTGAGGGCATCATCACCTCAACGGGCTGGAATTGCGACCCCTATCCTACCGAGAGTGCCGCTTATCGCGACTCCGTGGTCGAGGCCTACGCTGCGGATGTGCACATGCTCATGAAGCGCTCCAGACAAAAGGCGTTTGCCCCTGCTGGCAAGGAGAATG
>JAKSLO010000056.1 GCA_024401185.1 Bacteroidaceae bacterium
TTCTCCGCGGTAGAAATACGTTGCAAAGGTAAGCGGAAAATCGGGAACCACCAAAAAGCAAGTCCGAAGTGTTAAAATCTAATATCTATTGATAATCAACTGATTATCTCTATGTACTTTTCGTTGTTTATGGTTGTTTTGAGGGCTCTAAATGCAACCCCTAAATGCAGAGCTGCCGATGCTCGTCAAGCTGCTCGGAATCACTACTGAAGAAAGGGAAGAACATTTTTGAAATGCAGAGCTGCCGATGCTCGTCACACCTTCCTTAATCGTCACGTTTTTTATTTTTGCACCATAATAATAAAAAGGGCTGTGATTATTGAGATAGATACTATTATCAGAATAGTTTGCCATTGCTCCCTTTCCTTCAATAGTGAGTGTACCATCATCCGAAAGGGTGTAAGTAACATTTAATCCACATCTTCCAGACGCTATTATTCCAGCTAAAGCAGAGGTGCAGAGAATGAAAGCAAAAAACAATGTAGTAAATAGTCGTTTTTTCATAATAACAATCAATTTAGTTTATAATAGATTTTCACGAACGATGCATCTCACCATTTATGTTTTCTTTATTTGTAAAAATGATATCAAGCGAAATAGTCATCGAACGTATCTTTAAAGAGTCATGACGCAGGATTCCATATAAAAAGAAAGAAGACTCTTCTTTGTGGTATGGATATATTGAACTTAAAAAAAAGAATGCTATTTGAAAATTTTTTGTTTAATTTCCTGTGTTTCTTGTTTGCAAATGATTTCTCCCGAATTATCTTTAACAATAATATTTTGAGGAAGAACACCTTCAGAAAAAAGATTATTTTGTCTCAGCTTATTTATGATATAAACTCCTACGTGATGAAGCAACAACTCATTTGGAACTTCACCCAACATGTTCTCAAACCATTCTTGGAAAAACAAAGAGTCTGTCTTTTGTTCACCATTGTAAAAATACGTCAAACTATACATAAAATCTTAACTTGCCTCCTCATCCCCCATCTTGGCTCTATTTTCATGGTTTACAAATACAAGAAAACGCAGGGATAATGTCCTTGTTCATCCTCTGACCGGCTCTGGTAAACCTACAACTGAAATGAACTGAGTACAATACACCCCGCGCTGAAAGTATAGCAGCTGCATCAGCGCGGAGCTGTATGCACATACATATACTCAGAACGGGCGTACCGACTACCTTCATCCTTCAGTTGTTTGAAATTTACCAGATTTCGCCAGAAAGGATAAAAGCGTGGAACGCCTTCTTGGCCATTGTGGCTGTCTAAGTGCACACAAAATGCACTACGGTCCACATGACGTGGGCAAAGTTACTGAAAAACATTGAATCCGCAAAACTTTAGGGGAAAAAGTTTGTGAACTAATTGCAATTAGCAGGAGGCTCTCTCTTACATCTTTTCTGCTTCTTAGGTGCACCTTACCTTGACACAATTGGCTTACGTCTGGCTTACGTCAAAACACGTAAGCCAGACGTAAGCCAATTGTGTGAAACTTGAGTGAAAGTAGTAGGCACTCCGTTCTCTTTGAGGAACAAAATGCAAAATCACATTTTGCACCCTTGAGAGATGGGTGGAAGGCTGCAAGAATACAGAAATATTGACACGCAAGGACGTGTGATAGTCCAAAAGCTCCCCTTTTCATCGGGTTGAAGACCATCGGGAATGTAACGGGTTAATATCGGGAATATATCGGCTTGATATCGGGAAGGCAATAGCAAGGAGAAAAAAGTCAACAAACGTCTCCTTACATGAAGTCGCAAATC
The DNA here is from genome assembly GCA_024401185.1 of Bacteroidaceae bacterium. Taxonomy (GTDB): domain Bacteria; phylum Bacteroidota; class Bacteroidia; order Bacteroidales; family Bacteroidaceae; genus Physcousia. The sequence goes on from JAKSLO010000056.1 coordinate 1,769, forward strand.
TTCTTGTTCACATTGCCCTTGGGCGTGTATGTTATAACGGATGTGCTCCGTGCTACCTTTATTATACAATCACCTCAATCAGGGTACAGCCATCTTGTTCTACAGAGGGAAGCAATCCTGGAGTTTTACCTTTGTTGAAGCAGAATGACACGAGATAGCCAGTCTTTTGTTTTTTGAGTCTAAGGTACTCAAACAACTGGTTCTCACCCTTGTTGTTGTAGCTGTCACCTCTCCATATCTTCAGTTCGATGACGTACTCATGGTTGTTGTAGTTGATGATGAGATCAGTACGGGTTTCATCACGTGTTTCGGCCTCTACATAGTAATGACCTGTGCCATTGATGATGGGGCGTATGTAAAGTTGAAACTGCTTGCGACCTTGCTTCTCCACGAACTTAGTGTCCATTGTGCCATCTTCTGTTCGGAAGATTTCGTTGAAGTGCTCTGAAAACTTCTGCAAGAGCAAGGGCATGTCCAATCCATCGCCCTTAATGAACTGGGGCTTCTCGATAGAACCTGCTGTGTAAATCTCCGATTCATACTCCTCGGCCATGAAATACTCGTATATCCGTGTTTCCATGATTCGGCAAACGAGAGAGAATGTGTTATCGTGGATACAGATGATGTTGAAACGTTCTGCCAACTGTAACGCTTTGTTGTCAGGATTGTACTTTCTAGATTCACCCGAAAAGAGTTGTTCCTTAAGCAAAAGCTTCAAGTCGGGAAACTGCTCAATCTTCTTAACCATGTCATCAAAGAGCGTGTTATGCTCGTTGAGCAATGCCTTTACTGCATTCAGAAAACCCTCATGGCTCCAGTCATCCTGCTCGTCCATCAACTGGCACAAACGTGAAACAAGGAATGGATAACCATTGGTATATTCGCGAATCCACAAAGCAACCTCTGCGGTGTCAACTCCCTTATGATGATCGGCCTCGTAGTCATCAAGCATGCCCTTGATGCCATCAGCAGAAAGACTCATGTCCACATTGAAAGGTGCAGCAATGTTCCAAGGAGAATTGTATTGGTGCTCATCCTCAGGACGCATCTTCAACTTGAGATTCTTGATGTCGTAAACTCCTGCGAGAATGACGGACTGGAAAGTGGGTAGGCTTGCGCGACTGAGAAACATCTTCCTCAATACACCAAGGAAAAGCAGGAATGAGTCATAATTGCCTGCCTGGTCCACCTCGTCGATTAGAATGACAATAGGTTTGCTGTTGGCACGGCACAGCATGGGAATGGTGTATGCGAAATCCAGGTCAGAAATACTGTCCTTTCCTTCGGTTGCCTTTTCAAGAACCTGAAGAGCAGCCTCATCCAGGGCAGTCAAACCAAGTCTGGCATTGAAAAGCAAAGACTTCAGAAAATAGGCAAATGTGATGGGGAGGCTTGCAAAAGCTTCTTGCGACGCACCTTCGAAACTAAGTTTGAAAACCGTGTACTCCGAAGCAAGTGCCTGTGGCAAAGCCTCCAGCGTAGTGGTCTTACCATACTGTCTGCCTCGGTTGATGCAGAAATAGTCGCCCTGGGCAACCATCTTGCGGATGATTTCCACACGCTCGGTGATGTCCACCATATAGTGTTCATTTGGGCGGCAAGTGCCCGCAGTATTGAATCTCTTCATAATCGTAGCTATCACATTTCAAATAGGATTACGTTATGCAGTATGCACCTACGTGTGCACAATCTGTGCAAATATACTAATTTTTGAGCGAAAAGCGAGCAAGTGTGAACGGATTTCTTTGTTTGAATCGTGATAATTGCATAAACAATGGCTAAGTATCATGTTTAGTCATCGTAAGTATCATCTTTAAATACCGCAAGTATCATCCTTAAACACCGTAAGTATCATCCTTAGGCACTGCAACTTACTTCTCCCCTTCCGGAATCTTGGCAAAGGCACTAACGGCAAAGGTAACCAGGCAACATGCAGCCACCCAGATGAAGAAGCCCGTGAAACCCAGTTCATCGGCCAGCCAACCGGCTATCATGCCAGGGAGCATCATGCCAAGGGCCTGAAGGGCGGTGCATAGCGAGAAGACACTTGTGCTGCGATCGCCACGGGAGAAATAGACCAAGAACAGACTATAGGCCGTAAAGCCGAAGCCATAGCCCAACTGCTCGAGTGCCACGCCCGCATAGACGGGGATGACGCTGGTAGGCTGGCATACGGCAAAGTAGATATAGACGAGGTCGGGAATGGAAATGGCCATCACCATAGGCCACCACCAACGACGAAGACCATGCATAGACACCACGATACCTCCTAAGACGCCTCCCGCCAAAAGGGCAATGACACCCACCGTGCCATAGATGACACCGATGTCGATAGTGTCGAGCGAAAGACCACCCTCCTCCAGAGGACGAAGCATGAAGGGCTGTGCCATCTTGGCCAACTGAGCCTCAGGAAAGCGGAAGAGAAGCATGAAGAGCAGAGCGCTCACGATATGGGGCTTCCTGCCAAAGGCAAGAATAGTGTCCCTGAAGGATGAAAGGACCGACGACAAGCCGGAAGCAGACCCCTGTGCAGCCTCGCTGTGCTCCACCTTAGGCAGAAAGAGGCCATGCCATCCACCTAACAGCAGCATGGCAGCGCCCATGAGGCCCATGGTGATGCTCCATGCCACGCTAACGGACTGAGACGCTTCGAGCCAACCTGCCAGCATGACCAGAAAGCCCTGGCAGAAAATCATACCCACACGATAGGCCGTGCTGCGGATTCCCACATACAAGGCCTGCTGCTTCTCATCCAAACCCAGGATGTAGAAGCCATCGGCAGCAATGTCATGAGTGGCACTACTGAAGGCCATCAGCCAGAAGAATGCCAGAGAACCCTTAAACCACCAATCCACCTGAAGCGTGAGAGCCACAGCACCCAGGGAGGCACCTACCAGAAGCTGCATGGAGATAATCCACCAACGCTTGGTGCGAAGGCTATCGACAATAGGACTCCAAAGCGGCTTGATGACCCAGGGCAAGTAGAGCCAACCCGTATAGAGAGCCAAATCGGTATTGGAAAGACCCAGTTTGGTGTACATGATGACACTCAGCGTCATCACAGCCATATAAGGAAGTGCCTCGGCGAAATAGAGGGATGGCACCCAGGCATAAGGACGGTTTTTTGTTTCTGTCTTCATAGCAAAAAAGAGGTATTGAGATTACGGAACGGCACCTACCCCGCCCTGTGCTGACGGTTTATCCACCAGAAGAACAGAGGGAGAAGCGCACTCAAAGTATCGATGAGAAAGAAGGTTTGGAAATCGGCATATTGCAAGAGCCAGCCACTGACGGCCATGGGCAAGAGGAAGGCGAGAGCCACCGCCGGCACACGCAGACCCACCGAAGCTGGCAAACCCAGGAAAGAGAGGAAACGGTGCATGCCGTAGCCAAACATGAACTGCGCCAGGAAGGTACATGCGCCCAACAGCCACAATGCACGAGGGGGATAGAAACTCATGAGGCAATACAACACAGGGGAAAGAAGCAGGGGGAAGAAGCGAAGGAGCATGCGGGCATCCAGGGCCTGAATGAGCGACTTCCTGGCAGGCAGGGCATACTGCGAGTAGCGCACCTTGCGACGGCTCACATTCTGACGACTCATGCGACGGCGCACCAGGCGACGGCTAAGGGTGAGACCCATGCTGAAACCCAAGGCACCTATCACACCATGGAAGAAACCCACCTCCTGCAAACTGCGTGACAATCCACCTTCCTCGACGGGAGCCAGCAGGAAAAGTACACGCGTATAGAACATGAATGCCTGCGGAAGCAGGAAGAGGAAGATGAGCAGAGAGACACCCTTGTTGCGCACCCCACTACGATTGGCCAAAGCATGAGCCGGGCGAACCGAATGAGGTGCCTCATGAACCGGCTGAGGGTTACAAGCCTCATCCTCAGAATAACCTGATCTGGCCAAAAAGGGAGCCACCATGTGCCAAAGCAGGAAAAGGCCCAGTACGGCCGCAGCCACCACACACGCTGTGGTCCAACTCACGAAGATGCTGCGGGAAATGACCTGCAGAGTGCCCACCAGAATAATAAGGATGCCATAGGTGACCACCACAATGCTTTGCGACACAAACAGGCGCGGAGCGTCATAGAACGCACGCAAGCGAGGCGGAAGGAAATCGTGGTAGTAGTTATCGGCCAAGGTTTCGTGGAAGGCTGTGGCTGCACTTAACAGAAAGAGTACGGCAAAAATCGCAAGTCCGTTGCCACTACCCACCCCCACCATCTGGAATAACCGGTAGTTGGGGTTCAGCATGGTGGCCAGCAGCAAGAGCAAGCCCACCATAAGCACCTCGGCCAGCAACAAGCGTCCCCGATGGTGTGCACGATGCATCCATCCCCCTTTCATTACCCACGGCAAAGACAACAACGCCGAGTAGCAAGTACTCAGCGCTGGTGACGTTCCCGTTTGTATGAACAACAAAAAGGATACGTAGGTAACTATGGCTGCCGGAATCTCCTGAGCAGCGAAGTAGGACAAAAGGGGACGCAAGCTCCTTTCTGTTTTTACAAAAGATTAATAACTACGTGCAATCAAGACACGGCACTTGGCAGGCTTACCGCTCACCATATCCGTACCGGGGGTCTGCTCTACGTTGAAGGGCACGCAACGGATGGTTGCCTGTGTCTCCTCCTTGATCTTAGCCTCGGTCTCGGCAGTACCGTCCCAATGGCAAAGGAAGAAGCCGCCATCCTTGACACGCTCCTTGAACTCGTCATAGTTGTCGCACTCATAGATATGAGCATCGCGGAAGTTGACAGCCTTCTGGAAGATGTTCTCCTGGATTTCGTCCAAGAGCTTCTTTACATACTCGGCAATGCCCTCCAGAGGACGGCTCTCCTTCTCAAGCGTATCACGACGCATCACCTCAACGGTGCCATTCTCAAGGTCGCGTGCACCAAGTACCAAGCGAACGGGAATACCCTTCAGCTCATAGTCGGCAAACTTGAAGCCAGGACGCTTGTTGTCGGCATTGTCGTACTTCACGCTGATACCCATCTTCTGCAACTGCTCTACGATGGGAGCCACGGCAGCATCGACAGCAGCCATCTGCTCGGGCTTGCCACCGATAGGAATGATGACTACCTGGATAGGAGCCAGGGCAGGAGGCAACACAAGGCCATTGTCGTCAGAGTGGGTCATGATGAGAGCACCCATAAGGCGGGTACTTACACCCCAAGAGGTAGCCCATGCGTACTCAGGCTTGTTCTCCTTGTTGAGGAACTGCACATCGAATGCCTTACCGAAGTTCTGGCCGAGGAAGTGACTGGTACCACTCTGCAGAGCCTTACCGTCCTGCATCATAGCCTCGATGGTATAGGTGTCGAGAGCACCTGCGAAACGCTCTGTCTCGCTCTTCACACCCTGTACCACGGGAACTGCCATATACTTCTCGGCAAACTCAGCATACACCTTAAGCATCTGCTGAGCACGAGCCTCAGCCTCCTCACGAGTGGCGTGAGCCGTATGGCCCTCCTGCCAAAGGAACTCGCTGGTGCGGAGGAACAAGCGTGTACGCATCTCCCAGCGCATCACGTTGCACCACTGGTTGCAAAGCAAGGGCAGGTCACGATAAGAATGAATCCAGTTCTTATAGGTGTTCCAGATGATAGTCTCGGAAGTAGGACGGATGATGAGTTCCTCCTCAAGCTTAGCAGAAGGGTCAACCACCACGCCGTCGTGGGTATCGTTGGTCTTCAGACGATAATGGGTAACCACGGCACACTCCTTGGCAAATCCCTCTACATGCTCAGCCTCCTTGCTGAGGAAAGACTTGGGGATAAGCAAGGGGAAATAGGCATTCTGCACGCCTGTCTGCTTGAACATATCGTCGAGGATGCGCTGCATCTTCTCCCAGATAGCATAGCCATAAGGCTTAATGACCATGCAGCCACGCACATCGCTCTGCTCTGCAAGGTCGGCCTTTACTACCAACTCGTTGTACCACTTTGAGTAGTCAACACTTCTTTTTGTAAGGAAATCAAGTTCTTTTGCCATATCTTTATTCTTATTTGTCAAATACACAATGGGGCATTCCCTATTTTTTAAGTTATTCCCCTAAAAATCGCTGCAAAATTACGAAAAAAATATTAAAGAGGAATAGTATATAAGAAAAAAGTTGTAACTTTGCCACGTTGAACTAACCATCAACGCACAACTTATAGGCAATAATTATTATTTATCAACATTTAAAGAATCACAATTATGAAAGGGATTAAGTCAATCATCGCCGTGCTTTGCATGAGCATTGGTATTAGTAGTTGTAATTACACAGGTAAAGGTGCTGCCATTGGCGCAGGTGCAGGAACAGCAGCTGGTGCTGGTTTGGGTGCACTCATAGGTAAATTGAGCGGTAACACCAAGATGGGTGCTCTCATTGGTGCTGCTGCAGGTGCTGCCGTAGGTACTACCGCAGGTGCCCTGATTGGTAAGAAGATGGATAAGGCTAAGGCTGCTGCTGCTGCCGTAGCAAACGCTGAGGTATCAACCATCACCGACGCTAATGGTCTTGAGGCTGTTAAGATCTCATTCGACAACGGCATCCTCTTCCAGGTAGGTAAGGCAAACCTTCAGGGTGGCGCTCAGAGCTCTTTGAAGCAGTTCGCTAACAACGTATTGAACGTTTATACCGACTGTGACGTGGCTATCTGCGGTTTCGCAAGCAGCGATGGTAACGACGCTACCAACCTGTCTTTGAGCCAGAACCGTGCAAACGCTGTGAAGGCTTATCTGACCAACACCTGTGGTGTAAGCAACGCTCAGATTAAGAGCACAACTGGTTACGGTGAGGATCCCAACTACCTCATCTATGATGCTAACGGCAAGGAGAACATGGCTGCCAGCCGTCGTGTAGAGGTTTACCTCTATGCCAGCAAGGCTATGATCGAGGCTGCCAACAATGGTACTCTGCAGTACTAATGAAGGCAAATGCTCTGCCGAGCAAAAGCAACCATCTGTGGCAACCAGGAATTCAACAAGTGAATGAAAAAGTTGCGTAAGATACTATTATGGATTGTACTCCTTTTCTTTGGGAGTACAATCCTTATTGTTTTATTATACCGCTGGGTGCCCGTGTACTACACACCCCTGATGGGCATACGAAGCATACAGCAGAAGTGGGACGGACGTGAGGTCAAGTGCAGCCATCACTGGGTACCGCTCGACAGCATCTCGCCCTATATGCCTATTGCCGTCATTGCCAGCGAGGACCAACTCTTCACACAACACAACGGCTTTGACTTCAAGGCCATTGAGCAGGCCCGCAAGGAGGCAGCAGAAGGCAAGCGGAGAAGGGGTGCCAGCACCATCAGTCAGCAAACTGCCAAAAACGCATTCCTGTGGCCTACCTCATCATGGATACGCAAGGGGGTTGAAGCCTACTTTACCGTATTGATAGAGTTTGTGTGGGGTAAGGAACGCATCATGGAGGTCTATCTCAACTCTATCGAGATGGGAGACGGTATATACGGCGTGGATGCGGTAGCAAAGGAGCACTTCAACACCAGGGCAGCCAAACTTACGCGCGAGCAATGCGCTCTCATCGCTGCCACATTGCCCAACCCCATCAAGTTCAGCAGTAAGAACCCATCGGCTTATATGCGCAAGCGACAAAAAGCCATCCTCAAGCAGATGCGAAACATTGAGCATTACTGGAAGGAACTCATAAACGAATAAACACAACTCTGCTCATGCCTTCCTTTTTTTAAGGATATTAAGGAGATGGCAAGGCAAACGACTAAATAGTTCAAGACGCATGAAACACATCATATCCATCATACTCACCACCCTACTCTTTCCCACAGCCATGTGGGGACAAGGAAAAGCTGTAACCTATAGTCAGAAAGACAGTGCCCAAGTGGTGGAGCTGCTAAAAAAAGGAATGGCTCAGCCCAAGGGGACGATACTCACCCTTTTCTATGCAAACCAACTCAAGGACATCCCCTATGTGGCCGCCACACTTGAGGTGAATCCCGAAGAACATCTTGCCATCAACCTCACACAACTCGATTGTGCCACATTAGTTGACAATGCTCTTGCGCTATCGCTCACCACATGCAGGTCAAAGAGCACGAAATTCAGCGACTTCTGCTACTGGCTGAAGCGCATCCGCTATCGCAACGGCGAACTTGACGGATATGCCTCACGCAACCATTACTTCACACAATGGGTGAACAGCAACGAGAAGATGGGCATAGTGGCAGAAGTAACGGGCGAGAAAGCCAACAACTACTCACCCTTCATTGCCTCTAAGAAACTCGACCTCCACTATATGACCATGCACCCCAACTCTTACCCCCTTCTGAAAAAGGAAAAAGCCAATGGGACAAGTGCAAAGGCCAACTCGCAAAGCAGCCTCATCAAGCAATATGAGAAGGAGGCAAGCGGAAAGGTTTCACGCTACATACCTCGTTCCATGCTCAACAAAGGCAAGGACGTATTGGGATGTGTGCACGACGGCGACATCCTGGCACTTGTCACCAAGAAAGATGGGCTGGACGTTTCGCACCTCGGACTTGCCGTATGGGGCAAAGACGGCAAACTGCACCTGCTGAACGCCAGCAGCATCCACCACAAAGTCGTACTCGAGCCTATGACGCTCTATCAGTACATGGGTAAGCATCCCTCACAGCTGGGCATCCGCGTTGTAAGAATGGTTCCCTGAAGCCTCTTCTTGAAGTTTTTTCCATATACCAATTGCCAGAAACAAGGTCATGAAACGCCTCATACTCTTCCTCATCACTCTCTTGACGCAGATGCCTCTGCTGATGGCGCAAGCCAAATGCACCATATATGACACAGAGCATATACGGTCATTACAAGTCATCGCCATGGACGACCCTATCCTCCCCCCGGTAATGGACATCCATACGTGGCATGTCAACATAGGCTTTGACGAGATGAGCCACGAATACCATCGCTATATCTACCACATAGACCATTGTAAGGCAGACTGGACAGTAAGCGAAGGACTTTTTGAAAGCAACTATCTGGAAGGGCTGAACGACCAACCCATAGAAGACTATGAAAAGAGTTTCAATACCACACAGATATACACACACTACTCCATCAACTTCCCCAATGAGCAGACACAACTGGTGCTGTCGGGAAACTATCGCGTCACAGTATATGACGATGATGATGACGAACATACGCCTGTACTCACAGCAGAATTCTGTCTGGTAGAGCCTTTAATGAGCCTTGCAGGTACGGTGAATGGAAATACCGACATAGACTTCCAACGCTCACATCAGCAAGTAGAATTCTCACTGGGATATGGTTCGCTACGCGTGATGGATCCAGAACGTGAGCTATGCACGTATGTCATTCAGAACCGACGAGCTGACCGTTGCATAAAGGTCACTCCCAACATACGCAAATCCAATGGTTTGGAGTACAACCACCAACGTGCGCTCATCTTTCCGGGAGGCAGCGAGTGTCATAAGTTCGAATTGCTCGACGTGCACCAGGCCAATATGAACGTGGACAACATTAGATGGCACGAACCGTACTACCATGCCACACTCGACTGCTACCGCCCACAGCATAGCTATACCTTTGAGCATGATGCCAACGGGGCATTCATACTGCGCAATTCGGACGATGAAGACAATGAGACAACCTGTGAGTACGTCATCACCCACTTTCTGTTCAAGAGCGACCCATTACCTGGTGGAGACGTTTACGTGCAAGGCAACTGGTGCAACAACTGGCCATGCGAAGACTACAGAATGCAATATGATGAAAAGGAAGCAAAGTATCATTGTGCCATCCTGCTAAAACAAGGATATTACGACTATCGCTTTGTGCAGCTGAGTGGTGAGCAAACACCAGAAGGGCAACCGATAGCTACCACGGAACATACTGATGGCAACTACTATCAAACAGAAAACGAGTACCAGATTCTCGTGTACTACAGAGAGCCAGGTGCTCGTTATGACCGATTGGTGGGGTATAAGGTCCTATAAAGTCTAAACTACATAATGGATGGTACATTGATGAAGATTGCACCCTGAATCTTAATAGAACTCTCTAAATGAGTTTTCTGAGCCTCTTGTCAGAGTAATGAACATAACGCACCTGCTATGATTCATCGCCTTTGAGTACAGGCAGATGCCAATGGTACCTAACTGCCAGAACACGGATAACGATAACCGTAAAACTACTGAACAAGGCACTCAATTCTGCAGGAAGGCCGAACAGCCTGAAGCAAGCCACATACACCAAACCTCCTGCAATGCATGCTACGGCGTATATCTCCTTGCGGAAGATGAGAGGAACCTCATTGATGAGGATGTCGCGGATAACACCACCTGCAGCCCCAGTTATACAGCCCATGATTATGGAGGTCCACAATGGGAAGCCCATCTGCAGAGTCTTCTCTATGCCAATGACATTGAAAAGAGCAAGGCCTATCGTATCGAAGATGAACCACGTATTATGCTGACGGATAAGATACTTGCCAAAGGTAATGACCCACAGCAAGGCAATTATGCAGCAAATGACGTAAATCTTATTTGTCAGCCAAAACGGGCTGACACCTAACATCAAGTCACGAATAGTTCCACCGCCCACAGCTGTGGCCATGCCGACAATCAAGGCACCAAACCAATCAAAGCGTTTTGACGATGCCATGCGTATGCCTGAAATGGCAAATGCCATCGTACCTACAAACTCGATGATGACAAACGATGCAGGAATACGAAGGGCCAAGCCCAACTGCTGCAAGAGGTCTAACATAAAGTACTCTACTCGGCAATGCCTATCTCAACCCACTCAGCAACTATTCGCTGAGCGTCAGCAAGGGCTGTTTTCTCATCCACATCATATTCGGCAGTTAAAGCCGCAGCCATATCTGCCACGGTGAATTCCTTTCCCACTACAGCATTCCACATGAGTGCTGCACTCTCATTAAGGTTGACCACCTTACTGAAATCAATATTCTTGCGACCACAACCTACGATGATATGCTCATCGCAAAGCGTGCGGAGTTCAAATCCTTCTTTAATCTTCATTTCTATTTTCAAATCGTTGATTTATACACTAACAGTAAAAAGCGGCGACATGGCAACAAGCGACGCCATCGTTTGATGCGACGAATGAGTCGCTCATCGGTAGCTGGGATTGTACGTTTGGGACGGATATAGTGTGTCACGATACCTGCCACATGCTTCATCCTGCAGGTTTCAGTACTGCCAAGGTTACCATCACCCATAAGCGTGATTTTTTCGCCTTCAATCTTGATGATACGGTGCAACACATAATGGCCAGGACCAATCTCTGCCAATACTGCATCACCCTCCTGCAAAGGACGTTCGGGCTGAGCCAGGATAACCTTGTCGCGCATATGTTCAAGGAAAGGGCGCATACTGAAACCTTTAACCCAAATAGTTGCGGTATGCCCCTCACGAATCATATCACGAACTAACCCAAGAAGTATGTCGTTTGGAACTTCGTGGCGCTTACCACTGGGCAACACGCCATCCCGTTTCTTACGAAACCAACGCCAAGGCGAAAGCAGAAAACGCAAAATAAGTTTGATGGCCTTTTTCATTATTTTTTCAAATCAAAGCATTGCCTGTAATTCACATGTGCAAAAACGTCACCCCACTGCACCTTATTATATAAAAAGAGACTATCGGCATCAGTAGCAGCAATTACTGCTACTTCAATCGCACGGTATCATAGCAAAGCAGCGCTGCCTCTCCATTTGGCAAACAGCCAAGTTCGAACACCTTAACCTTTGAAATCACCTCAAATATGGTATCATTGACACCCATATAGACACGGCGATCCCACTTCATACTGCTCATCGAAGTAAGCAATTCGGCGTAAGCATTTAAAGGTGCAAGGCGTTGGATGGTATTCTCGGGACGCTGCTGAATGCGGACAAATGCCCCAACTGGTGCCTGGATGTTACGATAGCAAGGTGTCTTTCCACTCCAGGGGCTACCATACACAATTACCTCATCGCCCACAATGCGTACTACAGGATTGTCATCGTTCATCAAATCACAATCCGGAATGTTCTTGAACCAAAGGTGCGTATGGGTGCTCTTGCCCGTACCACTGGGAGCAATCATCAGGTATCCCACCCCATCCTTACGGATCACGCTGGCATGAACCAACAAGGTTTTATCGGTAGCAAAGCAGAAGGAGTAAGCCAACATCATGGCGTTATTCAACCCATAATTGCGTTGAGCGAAGGTATCGGCATGAAGCGCTACCTTACACTCAGAGAAGTCGGGATTGCTCTGCATAGTGGCACAAAGCACCGAACGAATGTCGCTTATCTCGAACTGATAACCTCCATCCTCGCATTGATACACACCATGGTTGCAACCGCCACAGTCAAACTGTCCAACCTCATCGCTACTGCGCTGCATCGCAAAGCTGTCGTCCACCGTGACGGTAAGTTCCACATCGTCGGTTTCATCTATCAGGAAAGGAGCAAACGAAGGCAGCAGCTTCTCGCTATTATGCGAATCTACGAAACAGATTGCCAACTTATGGCCACCTACCTGATAGCAACGGCGAAGGCTCATTTCTGTCCCCCTTCCTTCTCATCCTCCGATGTGCCATCATACTTGCTCGGCGTAAAGCGGAACTCATCCTCGCCTACATAGACAAGCATCAGATTCTTGCTGCGTTGGTACATGCGGTTTACCTTTTCATATTTTTTATCAAGTACACTCTTGCTGGTACTGAAAAAAACAGCATTGGTAGAGTTCTGTACATGACAGGAACTCAACACATAGTCTTCCAATTGCAGGCTATACAAAGGACGGTCGATCAAAAAACCACTCGACGAAAGCTTGGCACCATCCACTCTCATTACATCGGTAAGGAAAGCTACCGAATCGGTAAACGAGGCAGAGAAGCCAAACACATAGACGGCTTTCTGAATGACGGGCTTCTTCTCGGCTTGCAGACTCAGCGTCAAACAGGTGCCCAGGGTTAAAGCCAACAATAATATCTTCAATGTTTTCATTGAGAACGTCTTCCGGAAATAATATTAGCCAAGATAGCTCTTCAACAACTTGCTCTTGGAGTTCTGACGCAAGCGACGAATAGCCTTCTCCTTAATCTGACGCACACGCTCACGGGTAAGATTAAAGCGATCACCAATCTCCTCAAGAGTCATTTCCTGATGACCGATGCCAAAGAACATCTGGATAATGTCCTTCTCGCGCTCGCTCAAGGTACTAAGTGCACGCTCAATCTCACGGCTCAACGACTCGTTTACCAAGCCACGGTCGGCCATAGGACTATCATCATTGACAAGCACATCGAGCAAACTGTTGTCCTCGCCTTCCACGAAAGGTGCATCAACAGAGATGTGACGTCCACTCACCTTCATGGTGTCGCCCACCTTATCGACAGGCATATCAAGCAGGTCTGCCAATTCCTCAGGACTGGGCTTACGCTCGTTTTCCTGTTCAAACTTACTGAAGGCCTTACTAATCTTGTTGAGCGAACCCACCTGGTTCAAAGGCAAACGCACAATACGGCTCTGCTCTGCCAAAGCCTGAAGAATGCTCTGTCGGATCCACCACACAGCATAGCTGATGAACTTGAATCCGCGAGTTTCATCAAATTTTTCTGCAGCCTTTATCAAACCGAGATTTCCCTCGTTGATAAGGTCGGGAAGACTCAAACCTTGATTTTGGTATTGCTTGGCCACACTGACCACAAAACGAAGATTAGCTCTGGTAAGGCGTTCCAGTGCCTCACGATCTCCCTTGCGGATTTTCTGTGCCAATTCAACCTCTTCTTCCACAGTAATCAACTCCTCACGACCGATTTCCTGCAGATACTTGTCCAACGACGCACTTTCGCGGTTGGTAATACTTTTAGTGATTTTAAGTTGCCTCATAAGACTTACATACCAAATTTTTGCGCGCAAAGGTAACAAAAAATCCCCGAAAAAACAAATTTTCAGGGACTTTTCAAGACTTTCAGGACGAAAAGCTACTTACTTTCATCAAGTTCAATTACAAAACTTACCTTACGACCGCTACTCGTCACGGCACGAATCCATAGTGTTCTGTCGTTGCTCTTGTTAGCATTTTTCACAGCCTCTTCCCAATCCTCCGGGGCAACCATCTTCTGGTCATTTACCACAAGAATGACCATACCCTTCGTTACGCCGGCATCCATCAGCTTACCCTTCTTGATGTTATTCACCATCAATCCGTAATTCAGCCCGTAGTTAGTCTTATCCTTTTCAGAGAGTGACACTAACTGCACACCAAAGTCGTCAATGTCCACCTGTTCCAGAATGGTTGTGTTTCCTTGAGCATTGCGAAGGGTTGCACTTGCATTATGTGTCTTCTTGTTTCGGATATACTGAATCGTCACTTTATCGCCAGGGCGATGCTGTGAAAGGGCTTCCTGAAGCTCTGACATCTTAGTCACAGTCTTATTGCCGATCATCGTCACCACATCGCCTTTCTGCAAGCCCGCCTCACTGGCAGCACTACCCTCCACAGTTGAGTCAACATACACGCCCGTGGTAGTACCCAGATCGACTTCCTTACCCTTTTCCTTTTCTGAATCAATGTAGTTGGTTACATCCGTACCGCTGACACCGAGCAGCGCACGTTGCACAACGCCGAATTCCTTCAGGTCGGCCACTACCTTGTTCACAATGGCGGTAGGAATGGCGAAGCCATAACCGCTATATGAGCCCGTCTGGCTATAGAGCATGGCATTGATGCCCACCAATTCACCTTTTTCGTTCACCAATGCACCACCACTATTACCAGCGTTAATAGCAGCATCCGTCTGGATGAAGCTCTCTATGTCATTAGCTCCTAAACGGCGTGCCTTGGCACTCACAATACCGGCCGTAACCGTACTGGTAAGGTTAAAGGGATTGCCCACTGCCAGTACCCACTGACCCAGTTTCAAGTCGTCACTATTACCCACAACAATAGCTGGGAGGTCCTTGGCATCCACTTTAATAAGGGCAAGGTCGGTTGTTTCATCCAAACCTATGATGCGACCGTTAAACTCTCTATTGTCATTCAGTTTTACGGTTATCTCATCAGCATCCTTCACCACATGATTGTTAGTTACAATATAGCCATCCTTACTGATGATGACACCACTACCCGCCGACTGGCGCTTTGGTGTCTGAATCTGCCGCTGTTGACCACGGCCATTACCACGACCTCCAAAGCCAAAGCCGAAAAAGTCGCCAAAGAAGTCTTCAAAAGGATCGGAAGACGTTACCGTTTGCGTCTTACCCCCTGAGACCACCTTGATGTACACCACACTGTTCACACTCGATTCGGCTGCTGCCGTCAAGTCAACCAATCCTGCGGGAGGAGCTGCCACTGCCTCGACATTCAACACACCCGCACTCACGACGGCGCCGAGCATGGCGCCCAACAATACTTTTTTCATGTCTTACAATCTGGTTTTAAAACTTTGATGCAAAATTAAATGAAAAATGTATTCGTTGTTACTTTTATGAGCTTTTTTTCCTATATTTTAACTAAACCCCTACTTGGTTTAAGAGATTTTTTGATTTCCTTTGTACATTTTTTGCATTAGATTTTCTTTTTTCCAACCTTTTTTGCTAACTTTGCCCACTGAAACTATGTAATTCATCATAACACACATGAGAAAGTTATTTTCCATATTAAGCGCAGCCCTTTTGGCTGCCCTGATTTGCACAAGTTGCGTAAGCACCAAAAAGATTGTTTATTTCCAAGGTGCTGACAGCATCTACAGTACTGCGCAGAAGATTATGCAGCAGTATGAGATGAAGCTAAAACCAGCAGACCAGGTGCTCATCAAAATCACATGTAGTGAACCCGACTTGCTGAAGATCTTCGCACAAGACCTCACAATGGGTACGTTTGGTACCAACTCAAGCAACATGAACATGGGTGGTAGTACCATGACCAACGCCTATGGTTATACCGTCACTAACAGTGGCGAGCTCATCCTGCCTGCCATCGGTGCTGTTCAGGTTGATGGAACTACCGTTGACGAGTGCGCAAAAATCATCGAGAAGAAGATTATCGAGAAGGGTTATATTAAAGATCCCGAAGTTACCGTGCGCTTGCTCAATGCACGTGTAACTGTAGTGGGTGCTGTTAAAACCCCCAAGGTAGTTAACCTCACCAGTGAGCGTAACACCATCGTAGATGTCATTTCACAATGTAGCGACATCGATGATACTGGTCTTCGCTACAAGATTCAGCTTTTCCGCGAGGAGAATGGCAAATTGAAGGTCTATGACATTGACCTAACCAAGAGTGACGTTTTCAACTCCCCTGCCTACTATGTTCAGCAGAATGATATGGTTTACGTCAGCCCCAACCAGTCTAAGCGAATCAAGAGCAGCGCATTCTACACAGGTCTCAGTGCTTGGAGTAGTGTGATTGGTGTATTGTCAACCGTCGCTTCAATGACGGTATTGATCTACAACGTTATTAACAAGTAAAGGGCCATTCCCTTACCGACATAAAAACAGCCATCCCCATCTCGCACATTGCAGAGATGGGGATGGCTGTTTTATTGCCCTACATGACTTGCATAAACCATCAGCAGAAAAAAAAAACAAAAATGCAGCCTACCTATAAGCCGGGTTCTGTACGTCATAAAGACGCGCTTGTCATTTATCCAGTACGGATGTCGCCATCCGTCTCCCAGCGCCTGTTGCCATGCGCTATATCGTTCTACCCTCCGCCTCGGACGAGCCGCCCTGATAACGCCGGTATACGCGAACTTTCAACTCCCGGAGTGCACAGCACG
>JAKSLO010000057.1 GCA_024401185.1 Bacteroidaceae bacterium
GCAGTATGATATTCTTCCTGTATCTTATGGCTCTTTACCAGCTCGTCAAGCACGGCAAAGGTCATGTAGGGACAAATGGCACTTGCACCATAGCCCAACAGCAATGCGGCATGCATCACCTCGCGTATCTCACCACTCTCCACGATCAAGGCAGTCTGTACGCGCTTGCCTACGCTGATAAGATAATGGTGTACGGCACTTACAGCCAGCAATGAGGGGATGGCAGCGTGCTTCTCGTCAATATCCCTATCACTAAGAATGATGTAGTTTACACCCTCATCCACGCTCTCCTCGGCCTTCTTGCACAAGTCGTCCAAAGCACTGCTGAGGTTAGCACCACCTTCGCCGTTCGAAGTCTCGAAAAGGATGGGCAGCTTGATAGTCTTGAAGCCCTTATAACGGATATTGCAGAGGATGTCGAGTTCCGTATTGGTCAGCACAGGCTGAGGCAGACGCACCATCTTGCAGTTGCTCTCATCGGGAGTAAGGATGCCGCTACCCACACGACCGATGTACTCGGTAAGCGACATCACCAATTCCTCACGGATGGGGTCGATGGCAGGGTTGGTAACCTGTGCAAACTGCTGACGGAAGTAGTTGAAAAGTATCTGTGGACGACCACTGATAACAGCCAATGGAGTATCGTTACCCATGGCTGCTACAGGCTCCTGCCCCGTAGTACACATGGGCACAAGGGTACGGTCGATGTCTTCCTGGCCATAACCAAAGGCACGCAGCTTCTTCTGGTAGTCAGCGACAGCGTTGTCCACCTTACGTCCACTCTTCAGCTTCTCAAGCTGGATACGGTTGGTTGAGAGCCAATCACGGTAGGGATGTTCCTTGGCAAGTTTCTCCTTGATCTCGCCATCATAGTATATCTTACCCTCAAGGGTATCGATGAGCAGAATCTTACCGGGCTGCAAACGTCCCTTGCTCACCACGTCGCTGGGCTCGAAATCCATCACACCAACTTCGCTGGCTACAACCATCATGCCTTGCTTGGTAATGGTGTAACGTGAAGGACGAAGTCCGTTACGGTCGAGCAAACCACCGGCAAAACGGCCATCGCTGAACATCAAGGCAGCAGGACCGTCCCAGGGCTCCATGAGGATAGAGTAATATTCGTAGAAGGCCTTCAGGTCTTCTGATATGGGGTTCTTATCGTTGAAACTCTCGGGCACGAGGATAGCCATAGCCTGAGGCAGAGACATACCACTCATCACCAGGAACTCGAACACATTGTCGAGACTGGCTGAGTCGCTCATAGCCTCCTCCACGATGGGACGGATCTCCTTTACATCGCCAAGCAGTTCGCTTGAAAGCACGCTCTCACGAGCTTTCATCCATCCACGGTTACCTCTCACGGTATTGATCTCACCGTTGTGAGCCAGGAAGCGGAAGGGCTGTGCCAGCTTCCACTTGGGGAATGTGTTGGTTGAGAAACGGCTGTGCACCAATGCCAAGCCCGAAGTAAAATAGTTGTTGCTCAAATCAGGGAAGAAACGGCGCAGCTGTCCGCTCGTAAGCATACCCTTGTAGATGATGCTCTTGCTGCTAAGCGAGCAGATATAGAAATCTGACTCTGCACCTTGAGAGAGCGAAGCCACCCTGCGCTCAATCTTCTTGCGCACGATGTAGAGCTTACGCTCAAAGGCATCCTGGTCAAAGGCCTCGCCTCCCTGAGGGAGCTGCAGAGGACAAATGAATACCTGTTTGATGTCGGGCATTGCCTCACGTGCACCCACACCGGGCACGTCAGCATTCACGGGAACGGCACGCAGATGCATCAGCTGCAATCCCTCACGCTCAATTTCCTCAATTACAACGCTAAGTATTTCCTTCTGCTTCTGCTCATCCTGAGGGAAGAAGAAAAGACCCGTTCCATAATGTCCCTTCTCGGGAACAGGAATGCCCTGGAGCAAGATAAACTCATGGGGAATCTGCAACAAGATGCCTGCTCCGTCACCTGTCTTATCGCGTGTCTCTGCACCACGATGTTCCATGTTTTCCAATACACGGAGGGCATTGTCAACCAGTTCGTGACTCTTGCCTCCATGAATGTTAACAACCATACCTACGCCACAAGCATCGTGCTCATTGGCGGGGTTGTATAGTCCTTGTTTTAGTTCAGTGTTCATACGCCTTTAGTTCAAAATTCAAACCCGTTTCCCACAATGAGGATTCGGAAATGTATTGTTCTTGTTCCACAAAACTACGTCTCAGTTCAATGTCCCTCTTGTATTGTTAAAAATGTCCATGGCCGGCTCGCCAAAGCGTCGCCGCCAAACGGTCAGCCAT
Source organism: Bacteroidaceae bacterium (assembly GCA_024401185.1). Classification (GTDB taxonomy): domain Bacteria; phylum Bacteroidota; class Bacteroidia; order Bacteroidales; family Bacteroidaceae; genus Physcousia. The sequence continues at coordinate 2,299 of JAKSLO010000057.1, forward strand.
GAACAGGAACAGTGAACTAAAAACTGTATTTACTCTTTTTTACTTATATTTATTAAATGGTTTCCCATCTGTCCTTTACACAGATGGGAAACAACTGGCTATTAAATATAAAGCAGCTCTCTGTACTTGGGCAGCGTCCACATTCTGTCATCCACAACCAACTCCAGTTTGTCAATGTGGTAACGGATCTCATCGAACTGGCTTGCCACGGTGTCGTGGTATGCCACAGCCTTTTCGCGCTCCTCAGCAATCTTGTTGGCAGCCTTACGAGCCTCAACCATCTCATTCACATGCTTTGAGATAAAGGCGGTACGCTCAGCAATCTCCTCGATTACTGCCAAGTTCTCTGCACTCAGTTCCTTTGCCTTAGCCTCGCCCAAGATGGCACTCAGCTTGTACACATTGTCAATCAGCTTGCTCTGGTACTCAATGGCGATGGGGATGATGTGGTTGATGGCAAGGTCACCCAGCACGCGAGCCTCAATCTGAATCTTCTTGGTGTAGGTCTCCCACTTCACCTCATTACGTGCCTCCAGCTCCTTGCGGGTCATTACACCTACCTTCTCGAACATGGCAACACTCTCTTCCTTCAGATACTGGTCAAAGATGAGGGGACAGCTTGTCTCGCAATCCAGACCACGCTTCTTAGCCTCTTCCTTCCACTCGTCGCTGTAGCCGTTACCCTCAAAGCGGATGGGCTTGCACTCCTTGATGTACTTGCGCAATACTGCCAGGATAGCACTCTGCTGTGCCTTGCCCTCTGCCATCAGAGCCTCTACATCGGCCTTGAACTGTGTCAGCTGCTCAGCCACGGCGGTGTTCAGGGCAATCATGGCACCTGCAGTGTTGGCCTCGCTACCTACGGCACGGAACTCAAAACGGTTACCAGTGAAGGCGAAGGGTGAAGTACGGTTACGGTCGGTGTTATCGATCATAATCTCAGGAATCTGAGCAATGTGCATGTTCATACCATGCTTTTCACCACTGTCGATGATGCTGTCGTCGGTGCTGTTCTCCACAGCGTCGAGCATGCTGCTCAACTGCTTACCCAAGAAGCTTGAGATGATAGCTGGAGGAGCCTCGTTGGCACCCAGACGATGTGCATTGGTAGCACTCATGATGGAAGCCTTCAGCAAACCGTTGTGATGATATACGGCCATCAAGGCATTCACCACGAAGGTGATGAAGCGAAGGTTGTCAGAGGGATTCTTGCCAGGAGCAAAGAGCAATGCACCGGTGTCGGTACCCAATGACCAGTTACAGTGCTTACCGCTACCGTTGATACCCTTGAAGGGCTTCTCGTGCAGGAGTACGCGGAAACCATGCTCCTCGCCTACCTTGTGCATCAGCGACATCAATATCATGTTGTGGTCAACGGCCAGGTTACACTCCTCATAGATGGGAGCCAACTCAAACTGACCAGGAGCCACCTCGTTGTGACGGGTCTTTACGGGAATACCCAGTTCTACGGCACGAATCTCCAAGTCCTTCATGAACTCCATTACACGCTGGGGAATGCTACCAAAGTAGTGGTCCTCCAACTGCTGGTTCTTGGCTGCCTCATGACCCATAAGGGTACGGCCAGTCAGCAACAAGTCGGGACGAGCACCGGCAATACCCTCGTCAACGAGGAAGTACTCCTGCTCTACACCCAGGAAGGCGCTTACCTTCTTCACCTCGGGGTTGAAGTAGCGAACTACATCACCAGCAGCCTTGTCAACGGCACGCAGGGCACGAAGCAAAGGAGCCTTGTAGTCGAGCGACTCACCGGTGTAGCTGATGAAGATGGTGGGAATACACAAAGTGTCGTCCATGATGAACACGGGTGAAGAGGCATCCCATGCCGTGTAGCCACGTGCCTCAAAGGTATTACGAATACCACCATTGGGGAAACTTGATGCATCGGGCTCCTGCTGAACCAACACCTTTCCGGCGAACTCCTCCAGCACACCACCCTTGCGGTTGTACTCAATGAAGCTCTCATGCTTCTCTGCTGTTCCACCTGTCAAAGGCTGGAACCAGTGGGTGTAGTGTGTTACGCCCAACTCGGCAGCCCACTCCTTCATACCAGCAGCTACACTATTGGCTATGCTGCGATCCAGGGGCGAACCGTTATCAATGACGTCGACCAATGCGTCGTATGTTTCCTTGGGCAGGTAACGAAACATCTTCTCGCGATCAAAAACATGCTTGGCATACAAGCGATCCATTCTCTCCTCGGGTGCTTTTACTGTAGCAGGCTTCTTACTGAGAGCCTTTTCTACCACTTTGAATCTCGTTTCTGACATAATACCTTTATTTTATATATTAATACTATCTTTTTGTCACAAAACCGATCACTTAATCAATCTTTTTGCTTACATTTTTTAGTTTCACATTGCAAAAGTATAACTTTTTATTCTTACCGCCAAACAATTTAGAGTATTTTTAACCACAAAACTATCATTTTGTTAGTTTTTGTATAATTTTTGTATCATTTTGCAATACAATTCGCTACTTTCCGCTATTTTAGACAACATAATCACCTTTACCACATTCAATCAGCAATACCGTCAAGGGGATGGACTGTCCTATTTCAATCCCGCTTGCTACCGGGAAGCCTCGTGAGACAGAGTCTGCATTTTGTCCCTCCGCATAATTCCACCTTGTCTGGCAAGGCAATTTCTCCCAAGAGGGCAGGAAAGCATAGTTGCCTGTTCATTATTCTTTCAAAAAATTTGCTGCTGTCTGAAGAAATGTATATCTTTGCACACCAATCGGATAATAGAGAAACAAAAACAACCGGAAAAACTATTTGAAACATGAAAAAGAAAATTCTTTTCGCAGCCTTCCTGATGTCGATGGCTGCAAGCCAAGCGATGGCACAAAAGCAGAGAGTACTTGAAGAGGGTGGCACCGGAGCCTACAAGGCCGTCATGATGGAGGAGAGCAGTTTGGACTCACACACCATTTTCCGCCCACAAGACCTCTCGAAGTTCAGCAAGAAGAACCCTATGCCCGTAGTCGTATGGGGCAACGGCGGTTGTGCTGAATCGCCCAGCGGACACGTGAACTTCCTCAACGAGGTGGCTTCGCAAGGTTTCCTCATCGTAGCCATCGGTCCTTCAAACTACGAGGTAATGGAGGCTCCACGTCCCGGACAGACAGGCGATGTGCCTCAGATGGGTGCTCCCGGACAGCGTCCTCGTCGTGAGGGAGGCCGCCCTGGTGGAAACGGCCAAGGCCCTCGTCGCAACGGCGGAATGCCTCCTATGGGCGGTGGAATGCCTCCTATGGGTGGCGGTGGTATGCCCCCTATGGGTGGTGGTGCTCCCCAGGGCAATAACAACTGGGTAATGGGTGATCCCTTAGGCTTGCAAGTTGCACTCGACTGGGTGTTGAAGCAGAACGAAGACCCCAACAGTCCCTACTACCAGAAGCTGGATGTTGACAATATTGCCGCAGCGGGTATGTCGTGCGGTGGTTTGCAGGCACTCCACATGTCTGACAACGAGAAGATAAAGACCATCCTCGTCATGAACAGCGGTTATTTTGGTGACAACGAGAAGGCCACACTCGACCAGATGAAAGCCAAGTCGGTAATCTGGATTTTGGGAGGTTCTTCTGACATCGCCTACGATAATGGCTGGAACGACTTCAAGACCATACAGAAGAAGCCCGCCTTTGCCTGCAGCCTTAACACCGTAGGCCATGGCGGCACCTACATGGAGCCTCATGGTGGAGAGTACGCCATCGTGGCTACTGCATGGTTGCAATGGCAGTTGCAGGGCAACAAGGAAGCCGGCAAGATGTTCGAGGGTTCAGACTTCACCCTGGCTAAGCGTCCCAACTGGACAGCGCAGAAGAAGAACATCAAGTAGCCCATACACTTGTTGACAAAAGCCAACTGAACCAAACAGAGAGGCACCAAGGAAGACCCATCCCGTAGTGGCTGGGCTTCCTCAGTGCCTCTCAGCATTTCTTCGCGGAGCAAAAATCACTTGCCTCTGATTCTCAAATAGCGTTTTAACAAGAATGCCAGAAAATAGGGGAAGGTATAGAACTGCCCGTTGAAACCAATGTTCTTTGCGCAAAGTTTGATGCCATACTGAATGTCCCGATAATGGTCTTTATCGCTCCTGGTCAAGTTGCAGCAACACATCATCTACTTTCCTTCTAAGCATATACTACAGTTTTTTTAACCTTATAATTGTTATCATTTCACATTTTCCGTCCATTTTTTGCCCACAATTTCACATTTTCCGTCCATTTTTTGCCCACAATTTCACATTTTCCGTCCTATTTTTGCCTGCAATTTCACATTTTCCGCCCATTTTTTGCCCACAATTTCACATTTTCCGCCCATTTTTTGCCCACAATTTCACATTTCCCCAACCATCAATAGTATATGTACATGCTGAACGAACACAAAAAAAGAGCCAAAACACCATGAGGCGATTGGCTCTTTCTGACTTTTCCCGCCTATCGTACACGTACGGCTCTAATAGAAAAACCTAATCGACGATCATTATTCCTCATGCCATACTCTGTAACTGTGCCATTACCGTATTCAGGACGTTTAAATTGAAAGCACATAGCTTGGTCAGACCATTCTGAACTAAGTTCACTTGACCAATAGTAACCAATGGTACCAGCATTTTTGAGTTCCCCATCTATACGATGTCCTGCCGCAGGTAAGAATATTGATTGCCCATTCTTCTTGCTAACAAGTTTAATGCCATACACACCATTCAATTGTTCAATTTCAGCTGTTGCATATTGTTCCAATTCACGCAGTTGTGCAATAGTAGGCATGCACCAATCACGTCCCCACATGTAAGATGCGCCATCGTCAGATGCTTCAAGTTTCCGTAAGTTTTTTACCCAGTCCAGTCCAACACGACTTCCTACATATTCACCATCAACATACCAACATCCTTCCGTTTCTCCGTCCTCAAAAGTGTATTTACGACACCCCATCCAATCATTAATTTTAGGATCCATCAATAGATAACTTTTCCAGTCAAACAAGATGCCATCACTTACATCACCTACATAACCGGTATTCTCACCCCAGGCGAAATACAAACCCGCATCTTCTGGGTTCTCTGCTCCCACATTACAAGTAGCCCATAAGGTTCCACTAGGAAGGCCAAGGTCAACAAAACTATGCTTAACTTCTACCGTTCCTGGAGCAATACCCATATTGTATTGAAGAGTGGAAACTTGGTCTTTCAATGTCTGAATACTCTCTGTAAGTGTACGTATCAGATTCATCAGACTTTCGGTATCCACCACGGTCTTGTCTTCGGCTTTAGCAGCAAGGCGATTAACCAAGGCAGGAACATCCTGAACCGTGACCTTATCGTCCTGGTTCACATCATACACCGAACGAGCCTTTAACGTAGGCTCCTGAGCCCCAGCCATGAGTGTCATGGCAAAGAGAGAAAGGGTTAAGAAAAACTTTTTCATAATATTTTTGAAATTTAAAAATTTAATATTTCAGTTTGAAAATCTTCTAAAGACACCTGTTTGTTCCCCAAAGCGATGCTGAGATAAAACACAAAACAGCAAACGCTCGCTATGGCAAACATATTACCATGGCGAGCGCCGATTTTTTTATCTATAGTAAGGATTATGAGAGAGAGTAACAAAGTTATTGGAGTGACCAAATATTTCAGCCACTTTCTCACTAACTTCTCTATAATTCAGCATCTTAGTCATTTATCGGGAATAAAACCAATTATATTTTTTGCAAAAATAGACATATTACTTGAAACTGCCAAATAATACGTTGATTTTTTGCCCCATTCCAACCCGTCCCCGAGAGCAGGAAGCCTGCCCCCCTATTGTTGTCCTATTGTTCGCCTACATTTAGCCTATATTTAGCCTACATTTCGCCTACGTCGGATGTTTTCAGTGAGCCGAAACAAGGGTGACCCTCTGCCATGACCTTGCTATGACTCCAATATGACTCCCCAAATGGCACGCAGCTAATTGTTGTGAATTGTGAATTAGGCATTGCGAATTATCGGCTATCCTACGGTCTGTACTCGGGCATCACACGCTTTGCTTACGTCTGGCTTACGTGTTTTGACGTAAGCCAGACGTAAGCCAATTGTGCGCTCACAGGGTGCTGATTGGAGGAAAAACGTAGGAAAACCACCTCGTTTTTCCTTCTGCAAAGTTACAAAATTATCATCCGTTTTGCAAATATTTTCATAAAAAAAAACTTCGAGAGTGACTATCGATACTCCATTACCTCACGCTTCACTCAGGGTTCTCACTTCATGGTGTGATGGATACCCCCAATGAGTATTTCAATGGATATCGTTGGAGCGACACCTTGGGGTGGCCTACACATGCCACAAAACTGCCCGTACCAGCAAGCGCAAGGACGGTATTTCTTTTGAGCTACCCCCAACAGGAATCGATAACAGTTCGCACCATTTAATACGTTTTTCAGAACAAAACGGAAGCAAAAACATAAAGATAAGCATCAAAATGATACTCTTTTTACGTTTTAAGTAACATTTTTATGTACTTTTATTTGTTTATATAGCATTTTGTAGTATCTTTGCAGCAGAAACAGTACAAATGTACACGTAATTGCAAGCTTCCCGAACATTTTGTACAGAGAAACAACATTAAATATAAAAAAAGGAAAGAGAGAGAAAAGAAAGAACGGTAAGATTAAAAAAAACAGGTTATGGTGAACTAAAAGTAGATTGACTCCAAAAAGTTAAGATTGCATTTGAAGCGTCGAAAAAGATTGGATTCAAAAAAGAGAGTAAAAAGATTTAATTGACAAATTGTTAACCAAAAGAGTATGAAAGAGTTATTATCATCAAGAGACTCCGTCAACAAATGGATGGAGCGCTACGGCGTTAGATTCGGAGTGTACAAGAACGGCGTTTTTAACGAGCAGTTATTCCCTTTTGATGCAATCCCACGACAAATCCCCGCACAAGAATGGAAGATGCTGGAGCGCGGACTTATCCAGCGCGTAAAGGCACTTAATGCATTCCTATATGACATCTACCATGACAAGAACATAGTGAAGGACGGCGTAGTGCCCAAGGAGTTTACCTACGAGAGCAAGGGCTACATGCCCGAGTGCGAAGGCATCACTCCCAGTCAGGGCGTATATGCACACATTGCCGGCATCGACCTGGTGCAGGCAAAGGACGGACGATGGCTGATACTTGAGGACAACCTGCGCATCCCTTCGGGAGCCAGCTACCCCATGATAGCACGAAAGGTGACAAGAAAGGCTTGTCCGGAGACCTTCCGCAACAATAACGTGCACGATAACCGTGGCTATGGCGACATGCTGAAAGAGATGATGGACTACATCGCCGACGGAAGAGGCATCAACGTCATCCTGACCCCGGGAAGATACAACTCAGCCTTCTTTGAGCATTCGTATCTGGCTGAGAAGACTGGAGCCACGCTTGCCTTCCCCGGCGACCTGATTGTGGAGAACGGCATGGTATATTACACCGGCATATACAACAAGAAGGAGAGAGTAGGAGCCATATACCGCCGCGTGAGCGACGAATATCTTGACCCCCTGGCTTTCGAACCCTCGTCGCTACTGGGTGTGCCCAACCTCATGGAAGCGTACCGCAACGGAACGGTGGGCCTCATCAACGCTCTGGGAAATGGTGTGGCCGACGACAAGGGCATCTACTACTTCGTGCCCAAGATGGTGAAGTACTACCTGAACGAGGAACCCATACTGCAGAATGCTCCCACCTACCTGCCCTTCTTCAAGGAGGACTTTGAGTACATACTCGCCAACATCGAGAAGCTTGTCATCAAGGATGTGGCAGAGGCTGGTGGATATGGCGTGATGTTTGGCAAGGACATGAGCGCCGAACGACTGGAGGAGGTGCGCCAGCTCATCATACAGGACCCCCGTCGCTGGATTGCACAGGAAGTGGTGGATTTCATCGACCTCGACATCATAGACGAAACAGGACAGCCCTCGCCACGCAAGTGCGACCTGCGTGCCTTCGTCATCACGGGCAAGGACACCAAGGTGTGGAAGTCGGGACTTACACGATTCAGCCGAAACCCCAACTCGTTCGTGGTAAACTCCAGCCAGGGTGGCGGTTTCAAGGATACTTGGGTAATGGAGGACTAAACTTGAATAATTGAAAAAAACGAATAAAGAAATATGAAAAAAGTATTAAGCGCTCATATTGCGAACAATATGTTTTGGTTAGGTCGCTATGCCGAAAGAGGGTACCAGATGATGCACCTGATGAGAAAGGCATACGACGAGGTTATTGATGTGCACGAAGGAGAGAGTCCGTACAGCGACTTCCTGGAGAAGCTGGGTGGATACGTGGCCAACAACATGACTACCAGCTATCAGATGATGGCACAGATATACGACCCCAACACCGTGAGCTCACTTTACAACATCATTGAGCGCATGATGGACAATGCCATCGTGCTGCGCCCCTACATCTGCTCAGAGTCGTGCTCGTACATCGAGCTCTGTCGCGACTTCCTCAAGAAGAAATCGGAGGTGAAGGAGATGAACATCACCGAACTGCAGCCCATCACCGACTGGTTGCTGGCGTTCTGGGGAAGCATCCGCGAACGTGTGTCGGGCAGTTCGTATGCCATGCTCGAGGTGGGCAGACTGGTGGAGCACATCGACATGAACATCCGCTTCGAATACAAGCACTACCGCATCGACGAGACATGGGATCGCCTGAAGAAGTACATGGTGACCGAGCCAGACCTCTTCGACCGTGTACAGGCGGGACGCTTTGAGATGTTTGCCGCCACACAGGAGGCCTATACCGACAACATCAAAGAGCATAAGACTGACATGATAGCTGCGCTGAATGGATTGGTTAAAATATAGCTATAGAATAGAATCTACGTTCAGTCCGCCCATCGAATACCACGCCGTCAAACTGAGGGCCATACCGATGGAGAATGACTTTCAGCACATCGTGCAGCAACACATCAAGGTGACGCCCGAATGTATGCTGATGCAAGGCACCGACGGGTTCGGCAACAGCATACAGTATGGGCACATTTCGCTCCAGCACGACAACATCTGCATAGAGAGCGAGGGAGTGGTGGAGTGCGACGAATACGTGTTGCAAGAGCCTGTGCCCAACGACCTATACCTCTACCCTACCCACCTGACCGAATGCAACGAGGAGATTCGCCAGTTGGGAGCGGGAAGGTCGGCCGAAGACATCATGCACGCCGTGCATGCCCACATGCAGTACGGGCGCTTCGTCACCGACAACAACACCACGGCCATCGAGGCCTACGGCAAGCAGACAGGGGTATGCCAGGACTATGCCCACCTGATGATTGCAGCCTGCAGGGCCTCAAGGATACATGCCCGCTACGTAAACGGACTCATGGTGGGAGAGGGAGAGACACATGCCTGGGTGGAAGCCTATCACGACGGAAAATGGCTGGGATATGACCCTACCCACGACAGGGTCATTGAGTCGGGCTACCTGAAATTTGCCCACGGACGCGACGTCAACGACTGTCCGAGCAACCGTGGACGCTTCTACAAATGGACGCTGGAACACATGAGTGTAAATGCCAGTTTAACTTGAATTATTCACGATTTATTTGATATTTGGTTATTGTAACAAGAAACAGAAATGATACAAAACGTAACCGCTCTTGAAATGCCCATCGATGAAGAGTTCCGCATTGTCAAGAACCACATCACGCACGGAAAGGGAAAACGAATATGCATCGTTACCGGCACGCATGGCGACGAACTGGAGGGACAGTACGTGTGCTACCTCATTGCCAAGATGGTAAGCGAGAACAAGCACAAGCTTTCGGGTACGGTCGATATCTACCCTGCCCTCAACCCACTGGGCATCGACACCATGCAACGTGGCGTACCAGCCTTCGACCTCGACATGAACCGCATCTTCCCGGGCAACAACCGAGGTTCGATGATTGAGAAGGTGGCTCACGACATCTACACCGACCTCTCGGGGGCCGACATGGTCATCGACATTCATGCCTCGAACATCTTCCTGCGCGAAATGCCACAGGTACGCATCAGCGAAACCACCGCACCCACTCTGGTGCCCTATGCCCGTATGTTGGGCATCGACTTCATCTGGGTGCATCAGGCTGCCACCGTACTGGAATCTACGCTGGCACACTCGCTCAACTCCACCGGCACGCCCTGCCTGGTGGCCGAGATGGCTGTGGGCGGACGCATCAGTCACTCCATGTGCCAGAAGCTGACCGACGGCATACAAAACCTTATGTTCCACATGGGCATCTGGAGCGAGGCTCCCGAGGAGGGAAAGGTGGGCGATAGCATACTGTGCGACAAGGGTGACGCCGTGGCATTTCTCAACGCACAGGTCAGCGGCATATTCACCACCGAGATACACAACGGCGTGATGGTGCGCGAGGGGCAGCTCATCGGACAGATCATCTCACCCCTCACGGGCAAGGTGCTGAGCGACGTGCTGAGTCCGTGCAACGGACTGCTCTTCACCATACGTGCCTACCCAGTGGTATATGAAGGCAGCCTCTTGGGACGTATCTATAAGGACGAGAGTATTCAAGAGAGCTAAAAAGTGTTACAGACATGAAAGTACAAACTATATTCCGAATGTCATCGCCCTACCGTGATGACTTTCGCATCAAGGCCTACACATTCGGCAACGGGAAAAAGACACTCTGCCTTGTGGGCACCATGCGAGGTGATGAGATACAGCAACAATATGTAGCCAGCCGTCTGGTTGCCTTGCTGCGCTCAGCCGAGGAGGCTGGTATGCTTACTGACAAGATGAGCATAAGCATCATACCGAGCGTAAACCCGTCAAGTATCAACATCGAGAAACGATTCTGGGCTCTCGACGGTACCGACATCAACCGTATGTTTCCGGGCTACGACCAAGGAGAAACCACTCAGAGAATAGCCGCAGGGGTGTTTGAGTTTATCAAGGACTACCAGTTTGGCATCCAACTGGCATCCTACTACCTTCCAGGCAACTTCTTGCCTCACGTGCACATGTTCCGCACAGGTTTCGAAGACATTGACAATGCGTGCCTCTTCGGTCTGCCATACGTCACGGTGGCCACACCAAAACCCTTCGACACGGTGCTGCTCAACTACAACTGGCAGATATGGGACACGCAGGCCTTCTCGCTCTATGCCGGCACTACCGACGTCATCGACCACGAGATGGCCAACATCACGCTGAAGTCCATCAGCCGTTTCATGCTCCAGAAGGGGATTATCAGCCGACCTCTCAACGTGGACGACTGTAGCGACATAGGGCAGGAAGACGACGCCATGCCCACAGTCATCGACATGGCCGACATGATTGACCTGCAGGCACCTCATGCGGGATTGCTCATCACCAAAGTATCGGTGGGACAAAGCATACGAAAAGGAGACACATTGGCACAAATCATGCACCCCTACGAGGGACGCGAGACGTGCCGCATAGTGGCTCCCGAAGACGGCATCGTGTTTTTTGCACGAAACAAGTCCATTACATTCCAGAACACACTACTTTTCCGACTCATAAAATGTAGTTAAAGGTAAGTCAGACAACTTACCGAGATTCAAAAAAAGGAATCTGAAAGAGTCTGCTCGTGAGGAGTAGGCTCTTTTTTGTGGGTAATGATGGAGAAAAAGGTACTTTTTTTCGTACCTTTGTAGCGAAAAATGAAGAATATCTAATTTTTTTTGCTTAAAGGTTAGTTTTTTGCCACCTTGAGGGGTATTAAAGGTGAGTTCTACAAAAAACAGATGAAACGAAAAGAGATTGAAAGACTGTTCAGGCAGCACTATGCCAAGATGTACAGGGTGGCTCGTACGCTACTGTACGACGGGCAGGAGAGCGAGGATGTGGTAAGCGACATCTTTGAGAACCTGCTGAACGGGAAGACTGTACTGCTACCCAAAGACGAAGAGGCATACCTGATGACCAGCGTACGCAACATGTGCTTCAAGCGACTACGGCACGAGGAGGTGAAAAGGAACTCGCAAAGCCTCATCGCCATGGAACAGGAAGACGAGGACGAGGACGAAAGACTGGCAGACATCATCGAGTTTGTCGTAGCACACCTCTCTGCCCAGGAACAACGCATCTTCCACCTCCGTTTTACCGACGGAAACAGCTATGAGGAAATCGCCCTAAGCGAGGGCATCAGCAAGGTGGCTGTGTGGAAACACATCTCACATCTCATCAACGAAATAAAGAATCACTTTTACCCCCATACATTATGAAAACGACAAAGCAAGAAAGGTACCTGTTTCACGACATGCAGAAACATCCAGAGAACTATTCCGCCGAGCACACAGAGGCGATGATGGACATGCTGGACGAAACGCCCAATGTGGAACTTGCATGGCATCGCTTTGAAAGCAAGCACAATCACACGTCTATCTTCGTACGACTTCCATGGATGCGCCAAGTAGCCGTGCTGGCTGTGGGGCTGTTGCTTTCGGGAGTGGTTTATGCCATCAGCGTGGCTGTGGGATGGTTGCCCAACATCTTTGCAGAGAACAAAACACAGGTGCAGACAGCCACCACAGACACCCTGACACCACAAGCCTCTGCCTCCACCCAAGACGAAGAAACGGAGGTCAGAACCTTTGACAATGTACCTCTTATAGACATATTGGACGAAATGGCCGAAAGCTATGGGGTGAAAGTAGCTTTCGACAACGACGATGTGCAGAACGTACGTCTTTACTACCAATGGGACCGCTCTACCTCGCTCGATGACAATATAGCCATGCTGAATGCGTTTAAGCACATACACATCGAACTGCAAGACAACCTCTTGACCGTGAAGTAAACATGCCAAGATTGCTCATCATATTACTGATACTCGTAGGCTTGCCGATAACGGGAAAGGCCCAGCACATCACGCTGGAGCTTGATGACGTGCCTATGCCCGAAGCGCTGAAGCAGATAGCCGGACAGAGCAAGGACTACTCCATACACTTCATGTATAATGAACTGGAGGACTTCCGCGTCACGACTGCCATCAACGGCCTCTCCACCCACGATGCCATACGTCAGGTAATAGGTTTCTACCCCATCGCCCTGCGAGTGGATGAAGAGCGCCATGCCATCATACTGGAATGCCTGCAGGCAAACCAAAGACGGTATGTGGGGTATGTAGTTGATGAACAGGGCGAATCACTCGAATATGCTAATGTAGCTTTGCTCTACCCACAGGACTCAACCTTCATTACAGGCGGCATCAGTAACCAGAGCGGAAGATTTGTCATACCTTGCAAACATGAGGACGTTCTGCTCAAAGTCAGCCATGCGGGCTATGAGCCACACTACGTGATATGCCATCAGGCACAAGTGGGAAAAGTGCAACTGAAGAATGCTGCTAACCTGATGCCGATGCTGACCATCAAGGGAAAAATGATAAGCGAGGACGAGAATGGCTATACAATAGGTCCCACAGAGTGGGGTATGCCTACGTTGGACGTGCTTTCCACCCTTCCACACATCTCATTGAAAAACAACTCGTATTGCATAGACGGACAACCCACCACAAACATCTACATCGACGGACAACTCATTCACTCGCTCAGCGAGCTCTGTCACATCACCAGCGACATGATTAGTAAGGTAAGAATTGAATATGCCAGCCGATCCATCCACATCACTCTGCGCAAGCCCAAGTCGGGAGGCTTCTATGGTTCATTGGACGGGGAAGCAAACTTCTTGCGCAGTAATGGCTACAGCGATAGTTCCTTTGGTGCTGTATGGTACTCTCGACATGGTGGACTGAGCATCTATGACCGTTATGGAAGCGAGAGGCACGAGATGAATGAAGAGACACGCCAGCTCATAAACAATCTGGGCTCTACTGACATGATTGCTGGCTTCGTCATTCCCTCAAGTACACAATTTGCTAACCGCATCAGTCTTACCCAGCAATTCAACACACGTCATTCGCTGGGCGTGAGCTACTATGTAGCAAGACACAAGACAAATGCCACGTCTAATTCCAGCAGCGAAATGCCCTACACAAGCTATTACGAGGGGAGTAACCATTACAACGACAACGAGGCTACCCTCAACTATGATGCCACGCTGGGAAGGCACGATGTGGGACTGCATGTCATTGCCGACTACTACAGCAGAGCCACCAGCACCAACAACCTGAACCTATACGGAGCCGGTGTAGGTACCGAGAGTGGTGAGTCGCCTTCCATCCAGATGGGACGTTTCTCAATGGAAATAACCCGTAAGGCACTTCGTATGGAATGGCGTACCGGGGTGGACATACGGGGTTTCTCTTCACTATATGACCCATCGCACTTCGTAAGCAACTTCCAAGGTGTGAGTACCCTAACCCAACAATTAAAGGTAAAAGGCGTGATGCCTCGGGCGTTTGCTGAGCTGCAAGGTCTTTGCCACAATTTGCAATGGAGTGCCGCATGCCACATACAAGACAACCTTGCCAGCTACGAACAGAAAGGCCAAAAGGCTCATAGTTGGCACCAAAGCAGCATTAGTCCACAAGTACAACTGCTCTATCCCTTTGGCAGAAACAAGTCACATCATGCCACACTTCGCTACCGACATGAACTGCAAGACGTTCCATACGCCGCCATGTCGCCCATCGTGCAATGGAGCGATGCCTACAACTATTCTGAGGGCAATCCTGCCCTGAAGGCCCCATCGCATCACAATCTCACGTTGGGAGCCTCGCTATGGCACGATGCGCTTAACCTCTCGGCCACCTACCAGCATCAGCATAACGAGATATTCTGGCAGAGCTATCTGAGCAACGGTTCGCGCACACTCCTCCATACACGTCCCACCAACCTCGGCAATACACAGATGTTTTCGCTTCATGCCGAGGGCAGATGGCATCCCTTTGCTTGCTGGCTGTTGAAGGCTGAAGGCACTATCGACCTGCGTCCTGAAAACGAGGTGATGCAAGGAAAGTGTTACAACGAAGCAAGATGGAGGCATCACTATGCTTTGCTCAACGACATACAATTGCCCGGCAACTGGAGCATCGCTCTCCATGTCAGCATGCAACCAACCTATCACATCTATAACCGAACCTACCACACACAATACGATGTGAGGGGTGAGGTCGGCAAGGCATTCTTGAGCAAGCGACTGCTATGCACCATCCAGTTTGATGCACTTGGCAACCGCAGACATCTCGACCGTGAGATTGGAAACGTCACCACTTGCTACCGCTATACCTCGCCAGTACAAATGGCAGGACTGCATCTTACCTGGCTCTTCTCGGGAGGAAGACACGTCAAAGTGGGCACTACCGAGGGCGGTCAGCAATACCAAGAGATGAGGGACAGATAAGGAAACTTAAGTTAAACAACCGAAACGCGCGCAATCGGTCAGATAAAAATAGTTGATAATCAAGATTAGAAATGTAAGAAAATGAAAGTTTTGAGAAATATTGCCAAAACCCTTCTGCTCATGTTGCCCCTACTGACAAACTCTTGCACGGTAGATGATGAAAAGCATTATTATACGATGGATGATTACCCCGATGCGTTTCACATCAAACGTTTTGCCTTCAGAACACATATCCGTTTTGAGGACGCAGAGGGCAACAATCTACTGCAATCGTTCAGCGACATCCCTTCCTCTCCCGGCTTTACTGACCTCGACCTCACGCAGCACGGCTACTTACACGTGAAATGTGTGCGTGAGAGCGACAAGGCAGAAATGACATTCAGCCAGATAAACTGGTATAACCCTGAAAACGACTACGAACGCGAAGAAGTATATGGCTCTGGCCCCATGCTCTACGTCAACTGGCTCGACATGGACTTGTATAGTGGCAGGAATCCCAACAAGACGTATGACGAAACCTACAGCATCATTATACAGAACTCACGCGTCTGGGGTGAAAAGGTCACTCATAACATACAATGGTATATTCACGTAGAGCATGAATACGTCACAGTTACCCAATGTCTGTTGGATGGTGAGAGCATCAACCTCTGGAACAGCAAGGAGGGGGTTTACATGAATGGACTCAACTACACGCATAACGACTGGAGACCGATGAATGGACTGGTACATATAA
>JAKSLO010000058.1 GCA_024401185.1 Bacteroidaceae bacterium
CTCCTTTAACTCCCTAATACTGAAGCATGCGAAGCTTGCGAAAGTTGAATCATAATTATGACTATCACTTTTCCCTCGGCGTAGGCGAACAGTAGGCGAACAGTAGGCGAACAATAGGTAATATGCCTAATGTCTCATTGTTCTCTTCCTGTGAACGGAATAGAAAAATCCCTCATTGAGTGATGTGTTGACACATTATTGGCACTCAATGAGGGAATGAGTTTTAATGAGTTGTTATGCGCCTTTGCGCCAAGAGTCTGTAGCTGATTACTTCTTGGCTTCAGCCTTCTTGGCTTCCTTGAGCTTCTCGGCAATCTCGGGCTTCACCTTGTAGCGCTTGTTCAAGCCATTGATGACGTCCTCGGTGATGTCGAAGGCAGGATTAGCATACAGCATGTTGTCGCCACCCTTTGAGAGGATGAAGTCGAACTTCTGCTTCTTGTTGTATTCCTTGAGGTAAGCCTGGATGCTGTCGCGCATAGCCTCGTTGTACTCTGCCTGGCGGTTGGCGAACTCAGAGCTGAGACGGTCGGAGAGCATGGCCAAGTCCTGCTGCTCGCGTGCAATGCCGTTCTGTGCACTCTCCAGCTCCTGCTTGGTGGTGAAGCCGTTGTTCTCGAACTTCTGCTGCATGGCAGCTGCATGCTGCTCCAGGGTGCGCTGCTTGCTTGCCAACTCGTTCTGGATGTTGGCATACTCGGTAGCCATAATGGTGCTGTAATCCTTGCAGAACTGATAGTTTGACATAAGACTGTCAACCTCGACGTATGCTATACGGACGCTGCCTTCGGGCACAGCAACGGGCTTGGAGGGTGTTGCATCTTCTTTCTCGGCTTTCGAACCACAGCTTGCCAGCATGGCTACGGCTGCGGCCATCATAAATAGTTTTTTCATTTTTTATTATTACATTAGTTTATTTTTCATCATTACGAACTGTGCATGCCTTTTCAGTCGGACTTTCGCTCACTCACGCGGAGCTTGCTGCTGCTTTGCCTTCGCTCCATGGCATCCATGCTCTGCACGCAATGAATGCCCCGCTTGCGCATGGCCGAACTTTGACCAATATGCTGGCTGCGAAACGTATGTCTGCGTCCAAAAAAGATGCCGACACACAAAAAGAGCATCGCAATGGCGATAATTCCGAGGCAAAGAAGTCCTACTTTCAACATTATTTCGTATATTTGCAACGCAAAGATACAGTATTATTGTCAACAAATCGATAAGTTGTATCTTCTTTTAACCATTTTTTGCACATTTTATACTAAATATCGTGAAATATGAGTCAAATTGAACTAAAACCGGCAAGTGTTTTTGAGTGTTTTGCCGAAGTGAACAGAATACCTCGTCCCTCGAAGAAAGAGGATAAGATGATAGAATTCCTCATGCAGTATGGCATGAAGTTGGGATTGGACACCCAGCGTGACGAGTGTGGCAACGTCATCATACGTAAGCCTGCCACCAAGGGTATGGAGGACAAGCCCACCGTGATTCTGCAAAGTCACATGGACATGGTGTGCGAACCCAGCGATGGCTCGTTCGACTTTGAGCATAATGCCATTGAGACCGTGATAGAGGGCGAGTGGATGCGTGCCAATGGTACGACGCTGGGTGCCGACGATGGCATTGGCGTGGCTATGCAGATGGCTGTACTCTCGGCCAACGACATTGAGCATGGTCCCATAGAGTGCGTCTTTACTCGCGACGAAGAGACCGGTCTTACAGGTGCCTTCGGTATGCAACCGGGCTTCATGAGCGGTCAGTACCTCATCAACCTTGACAGCGAGGACGAGGGACAGATCTTCGTGAGCTGTGCCGGAGGATGCCGCACACAGGCCATCTTCGACTATAAGCCTGTACCTGTTCCCTCGGGTGTGTTCTTTGCCAAGATCTCGATAGAGAAGCTTACGGGCGGACACAGCGGTGATGATATCGAAAAGAAGCGTGCCAATGCCAACAAACTGCTGATGCGATTCCTGTACCAGACGATGAAGAAGACGGAACTGCACCTCATCGACGTACAGTCGGGTGGCTTGCACAACGCCATCCCTGCCAGTGGCAGCGTAGTGGTGGCTGTGCCCTGGGCATGGAAGGAGCAACTGACCATCGACTGGAACATCTTTGTGAGCGACGTGGAGCAGGAATACGAGGCCACCGAGCCTAATGCACGTTTCGACCTGCAGAGCACCGATGCACAGGAGACGATGATTGACGACGACACGGCACGCCGACTCATCATGGCTTGTCAGGCGGTGGATAACGGAGTCTATGCCATGTGTCAGCGCATCGACCTCGTAGAGACCAGTAGCAACCTTGCCAGCATCCACATGGTGCCCGAGAAGCAAGAGATACAGATTAACAGCAGTCAGCGCAGCAGCATACTGAGCGCTCGCTACAACATGGCCAATACCATCGAGGCTTGCTTCGAACTGGCTGGTGCGCGTGTGGATGTGGGCGAAGGCTATCCCGGATGGGCGATGAACCCCAACAGCCGACTGTTGCAGGTGGCTAAGGAGCAGTACACCAAGCTGTTTGGCAAGGAGCCCATTGTGCGAGGCATCCATGCAGGTTTGGAGTGCGGCTTGTTCAGCGAGAAATATCCCGGTCTTGACATGGTAAGCTTTGGCCCCACCTTGCGTGGCGTGCATAGCGTGACCGAGAAACTGCACATCCCCACCGTGCAGATGGTGTGGGACCACCTGCTGGCTGTGCTTAAGGAAATTTAATATTGGATATTGGGGGCTCGGGGTAGCGGGGGACCGAGGCGTCGATACTTCGAGGTTTCGATGAATCGATTTCTCGATGTTTCGATGTTTCGATTCCTCGATTTTTCGAATTCTCGATACCTCGATGTTTCGATACCTCGATATTTCGGTTCTTTGGCTCTTTGATCCTTCTCAAAATCTACTCAATGCGTTATTTTAAAACATTCTTTTCCGTGGTGTGTGTGGTGTGTCTGGCATTGTGCGAGGCATGCAGCAACGACTATGACTCTTGGACGGTGTCGCCCTCTGCCTTGCTGACCTTCTCAAAAGATACCGTGGCATTCGACCCGGTGATATCCACGCACAGTTCTTCCACAAGGACCTTGCTGGTGTTCAATCCTAATGGCGAGGGGGTACGCATTCAGCAGGTGCGTCTGGGCCAGGGGGCTCAGAGTAGGTTCCGTGCCAACGTGGACGGTCGTTATCTTGCCAGCGGAATGGGCGAAGACTTTGAGGTGCGACGCAAGGATAGTATCTTTGTGAAGATTGAGGTGCTGTTGCCCGAGATGGATCGCGACGAACCGCTGCACTACAGCGACGAACTGCTTTTCACGCTTGAAAGTGGCGTGACACAAAGGGTGGTGCTGGAGGCTGACGGACAGGATGTGTATGTACTGAAAGGCGAGGTGATAAGCGAAGATCGCTTGCTCAAGGCTGGCAGACCTTATTTAATATACGACTCCCTCGTGGTGCAGAAGGATGCCACGCTGACCCTGGAACCGGGGGTGTGCCTGTTGTTCCACGACAGCGTCTCCATGCATGTTCATGGCAGGTTGATAGCAGAAGGCACGCTGGAGAAGCCCATCGTGTTCAGAGGCGACCGCTTCGATCATCTGCTTGACGACTTGCTCTACGACCACACGTCGAACCGTTGGGGTGGCATACATTTCTATGGCGAGAGTACTGAGAATGTCATGACTCAATGCGATGTGCATAGCGGACAATTTGGCGTTCGGCTGGATAGTCTTCTTGTGCCATCGGCAATAGCTCTCAATATGCGCGACTGTGTGATACATAACGTGGAGGGCGCTGGCTGGGAGGCTCAGGACACTAATGCAGAGGTGGTGGGCACGCAGATAAGCAATACGTTCGGACATACCGTGTCGCTGCTCGGAGGAAGCTACACCTTTGTGCATTGCACCATTGCTCAGTATTACAACTGGAAGTATGGGTATGGCGATGCCTTGTTTTTGGCCAATACCACCGAGGAGGGTAAGGAGGAAGCCTCGCACCCATTGCACAAGGCGGAGTTCCTTAATTGTGTGATAATGGGCAGGAACGAGGATGTGGTGATGGGACAGATAGAGGAATACCAAGACCTGAAATGTAACTACCTCTTTAAGAATTGCTACCTGCGCACCGTGACAAGTGAAGACGAGGAGCGGTTCGTACAGATTACCTATGACAGGGATACGCTCGACTTTAAGAAAGACGATGTGGATGCTCCCAAGCGCTACGGTTCAAAGAACTTTGCCGTGATGGGTGAGAACTATCTGTATGACTTCACGCCCGACTCGCTGAGTGGCATCTGTGGCATGGCCGATGTGGAGGTGACACGAAGGTATAACTGTCTTGTTGACCGTAGGGGCACTGACCGCCTGGCAGACGGAGCATCCGATGCAGGGGCGTATGAGTTCCGTGCTATTGACAGCGCTCAAAAACATAACGTCCCTTAACTTCCTATAACTTCCTATAACTTCCTTTAACTTCCCCTAACTTCCTTTAACTTCCCCCTAACTTCCTTTAACTTCCCCTAACTTCCAAATAACTTCCAAAATAAAATATATGAAGACTAAAAAGATATTTATGACTGCTCTTGCTGCCATGATGATACAGCCCTTGCAGACATTCAGTCAGACATTGGCAAAGTCATATAAGGGCGATGCCTATGTAAATCCCATTCTTCCGTATAACCTCTGCGCCGACCCTACGGCTGTGGAGTATAATGGAAGACTGTATGTGTATGGCACTAATGACCTGCAGGAGTACAACTCCACCAAGAATGGTGATAACAACACGTATGGCAAGATAAACCAGCTGGTGTGCATGAGTACGGCCGATATGGTGAACTGGACCTTCCATGGCACCATCAACGTAAAGACCCTTTCGCCATGGATTGCCACATCGTGGGCTCCCAGCATTGTGAGCAGGGTGGAGAAGGACGGCAAGACACACTTTTACTTGTACTACACCAATACGGCATCGGGCATTGGTGTGCTTACCGCTACATCGCCTACAGGTCCTTGGAAGGATCCCATAGGACGTGCCCTGATTGACTGGAGTACCCCTGGCCGTGGCAATCAGAGCAACATCATCGACCCGGGTGTGTGCATTGACGACGAAGGCAACGGATGGTTGACCTTTGGAGGTGGCGACCCCAATTCGGGTGGTTCTAAACTGATGCCCGGCAATGCCCGTATTGTGAAGTTGGGCAGTAACATGACCTCGCTCTCAGGACCTATCAAGGAGATTCCTGCACCCTTCCACTTTGAGGCCAACGAGTTGAACTATATCAATGGTAAGTTCGTGTTCTCGTATAGCGGTGGATGGTCGTGCAATGCTGGCGACTGGAGCAAATATACAGGAAAGGGCAGCTATGCCTGTCCCGGCAACTGTAGCATATTGATGATGACTACCGATGACCCCATCAACGGCACTTGGAAATATACAGGTGAGATGCTGAAGAACCCCGGTAGTTTTGGCTATCCATGGGGTAACAACCATAGTCACATGCAGAAGTTTGGCGATAAGTACTACATGATTTACCACACGCAAGCGCTTGCCAAGAGCATGGGTTTGAATGGCGGCTACCGTGGCATTGCCATTGATGCCATCACCGTGAATGAATCGACAGCCAAGGTCAGCGCTGGAAAGATGACGAATAACGGTCCTTCCTTGCTTACCGCAGCCCGTTTGATAGGTACCGACTTGAACGAGGCTGAGACTATGGCAAACTGTGCCGGCGTGGGGGTGACGAAGAGCAGCAATACGCTGACCGTTGTGGATAAGATTCATGCAGGCGACTGGACGATGGTGAGAGGCATGAGCTTCCCCGAGGGTGCTCGCTCGTTTACGGCACGACTCAAGGGTACGGGTACTCTGGAGGTTCGTCCCAACAAGATTACGGCTGCTCCTATTGCTACCATAGAATTTAAGTCGAGCATAAACAAGAACTTCAGCGTGGACCTTTCAGAGGAGATTGCTGCGGGCAAGAACTTCACTTACCTGTATTTTGTATTTACTTCGGCAAGTGGTACGGTGACGTTTGACCGTTACCAGTTCAGTACTCAAACTGTGGATGAACTGACGGCGGTGGACAAGGTGGAAGTGGATGCCACCGAGGTGGTATCCACAACATACTATACCACAGGTGGTTCTATGTTGAGCGAGCGTCCCCGAAAGGGCGTGTATATCGAGAAGATGACGATGGGCGACGGCACGCAGAAGGTGGTGAAGCATGTTAAGTAAAAAGATATGAAGACCCTGTTGCTCGTGGTGGGAAAGACCACCGACCCACACATCATCAAGCTCATTGATGAATATGTGTCACGCATCAATCACTACATGCCGTTCAGTATTGAGGTAATTCCAGAACTGAAAGCTGCCAAGAACCTTAGTACGGATCAGCAAAAGGATAAGGAGGCAGAACTGATTCAGAAGATACTGCAACCTGGCGACTACATCGTGCTACTGGATGAACATGGCAAGGAGCGACGCTCTGTAGAGTTTGCAAACTGGATGCAGAAGCGCATGGCATCGGGTCCTCGCCGATTGGTATTTGTGGTGGGTGGACCTTATGGATTCGCTCCCCAGATTCACAAGATGGGAAATGAAGAGATCTCGCTAAGCTTGATGACATTCTCGCATCAGATGATACGACTACTCTTCACAGAGCAAATCTATCGCGCTATGACCATACTGAATGGTGAACCCTATCATCATGAATGATGAATAACTGAAGTTTCCCACCCTTTGGGTGGCTGAAACTTCGGGAGTTAAAAGGAGTTAAAGGAAGTTATCGCTCCTTCGTCGCTTAGGAAGTTAAAGGACGATACGTTTGTAAGATGCATTCAAGGAGCAGGACATTTACTTTTGACCGTCGTCAAAAGTAACTTCATTAACTTCCTAATAACTTCCATAAGGTGGGAAACTTTAGTGAATAACAAAAGTAGAAAGCAACCCTCAATGGGTTGCTTTCTGTTTGAATGCTATACGAAGCTTTCTGTTCTTAATCTATCCACAAATTCGTCTATCTTATTGAGCTCCTGACGTATCTTGATGCTTTGCGGACAATGTGTCTCACATTCTCCACATCCAATACAACGGTTGGCTTGGCGAAGACGTGGTACGCTGCGGTCATATCCCACCAGAAAGGCTTTACGCTTTTTGGCATAGTCCTCGCGCTCGGGATTGTTGGGCATGTTACCCTCCTTAATCATCTTGTTGTAGTGCTTGAAGATCTCGGGGATGTTAAGACCATAAGGACAGGGCATGCAGTATTTGCACTCGGTGCAAGGTATCTCATGCAGGTTGTAGATGTCGTTGGCAAGGTCGAGCAAGAAAGCATCCTCCTCCTCGCTGATAGGTTCGAGAGGGGCGTAGGTACGGATGTTATCGCGCAGATGCTCCATGTAGGTCATGCCACTGAGTACACACAACACTCCCTTGGGTGTTCCTGCGAAGCGGAATGCCCAGCTTGCCACGGAATCCTCGGGACGACGACTCTTCATCTTGCTGAGGATGAAATCGGGCACATTGGCCAGACGTCCACCCAATAAAGGCTCCATAATGACAGCGGGAATGCCACGTTTTTCCAGTTCACCATATAGATAGACCGCATCGGTATTGCTGGGATTGATTTCATCAGCATAGTTCCAATCCAGGTAGTTCAACTCGATTTGCACGAAATCCCAATGATAACGTCCCTCGTCATGCCATTGCAAGAGCATGTCGAAGATTTTTATATCACCATGATACGAGAATCCCAGGTTGCGTATCTTGCCGGCTTGCTTCTGCTCAACAAGCCAATCCAGGATGCCATTGTCCATGTAGCGCGCGTTGAAAGTAGCCAATGAATCGAGGTCATTGCCTTCTTTGTCGCGGCTGGTACCACCAATGGCATGCAGCAGCAGGTAGTCAAGATAGTCAATCTGCAAGTATTTCAAGGAGTTGTTGAACATCTCCTGACTTGCCTCACGCGACCATGTGTCGGGCGAGAAGTTGGACAGTTTGGTAGCCACAAAGAACTCTTCTCGCTTATGGCGTGCGAGGGCTATTCCCGTGCAACTTTCACTCTCGCCACGGCAATAGGCAGGACTGGTGTCGAAATAGTTCACACCATGTGCTATGGCATAGTCCACTTGTTTGTTTATCATTTCCTGGTCGAAGGGAGGATCGCCTTCGTTTTTGGCATCTTCTATGACGGGAAGGCGCATCATGCCATAGCCTAAGATGGACACCTTGTCACCTGTATTGGGATTGACGCGCATCGTCATCTTGTCGGTGGGAGGCTCCTGAAGCTTAGCGGTAGTGTTTTGCACCTGTTCCTCCTTGCCCTTACAAGCCGATAGGAGAGCACTCGAAGCTACTACACCCGTGCCCAGGCTCTTGAGGAAAGTTCTTCTGTTTATGTCTTTCATACTTTGCTGATTTTTATATTTCCTTATGCACTTCGTGTCCTTCTACATAGATGGCGGAAGGATTGGCGGGACAGAGGTTCTCGCAAGCTCCACAACCTATGCAATAAGCTTCGTTGACCGCAGGGATTAGAGGAGAGTACTCATCATTGGGATTGCTGGGCACCATCTGGATGGCACCAGCAGGACAATGGCGTGCACAGTTGCCACAGGTTACGCCATCAGCCAGTACGACGCAGTTCTTCTTCACCCACACGGCATGACCCACCTGGATGCTGGTTTTCTCCTCGGGTGTAATGGGACGAATAGCTCCCGTAGGACAAACCTGAGAGCAACGGTTGCACTCAATGCGGCAATAACCTCGTTCGTAGCTCATCTCAGGTTGCATCAGGTTCATCAAGCCAGTACTGGGGCGCAGCACCTTGTTGGGACATTGGCTGACGCAGAGCTGGCATCCTGTGCAATGCTGTGCGAAGTTGCGTGCAGAGAGCGATCCCGGGGGAGTGATGGGTGTGTTGCGTTCGGGAATGATCTTGTCTTCCACCGCAGCCAATCCACCATCCACTTTCTTCTCTGCCTGTGCCAAGGCTGCCGTGGTGGTCAGCATGGCTGTGCTGGCAAGGAACGCTCGACGGTTGCCATCAACCTCATTGGCAGAAGCCGATGCGGCTGAGGTGGTAGATTCCTCTTGGGTGTTGAATGATGCTTTCAGGTTGGGCACATAGTGCAATGCGTCGAATACACATTGGTTGAGGCAGTTGCCACAGGTGACGCATCGACTCTTGTCGATGGTCATAGTCTTGATGTCGATACAAGAAGCCTTGCAGTTCTTGGCACATTTGCCACACTTACGGCATTTGTCCTTATTGATGCTGATGCCAAAGATGGAGAAACGTGAAATGAAACCAAGAACCGTACCTACAGGACAGATGGTATTGCAATAGGTACGACCGCCCTTGAGTGCCAACGCACTAATGATAAGGAAGGAAACTGCTGCAATGATGAAGGTGGGCAGGCTGCGCATCCAGATGTCCACCTCGTAGAAAGTATAACTCTCATAATGTTCGGCTATGCCAGCCAGCATGTTGTTGCCCCATAAATAGATGGGTTGAAACAGGTTACTGACGATTCTTCCAAAGCTACTATAAGGTGCCAGGAGAGCAACCAATGAGCCTACGCCAGCCACGATTGCCACGATGAAGACTGCAAGGATAGGGTAGCGCAGCCAGTTCTTGGCAGGCGAATAGCTGTACTTGTTCTTTTTGCGTCGAAGGCGTGCCACCACATCCTGCATGATACCCAGTGGACAGATGACAGAACAATAGATGCGTCCGAACAAAAGCGTGATGAGTATCAACGTAATGATGATAACCACATTGAGGGCTAACACGGCAGGCAGAAACTGTACTTTGGCAAGCCATCCAAACCAATGGTGAAGCACACCAGTAAAGTCGAGGAATAGCAAGGTGATGAGCAATAGGCTCAACGTGGCTAATGCAATTCTGATTTTTCGTAACATGGTTTTATGGTTTAATTCATGGTTTTTGCAAATGGTCATTATTTCTTTTTCTCTGTGGCCTTGACGATGAATATGCTGGCCTCATAGAGTCCCCATATCGGGAGCGATACGAGTGCCAGGGTGAAGGCATCGCTCGTGGGGGTAATGATGGCAGAGACGACAAGGATGGCCACGATGGCATGTCTGCGGTATTTCGTCATCCATTGTCCACGTAGCAAACCGAAGCGTGCCAGAAGCCATGAGATGATGGGAATCTCAAACATGATGCCAAACACCATGCTCATCATGACGAGCGTGTCAATGTAACTACTTATTGTCAGCATGTTGGCTACCTTCTCACTCACCTGGTAGGTGCCCAGAAAGTTAACCGTTACGGGGAAGATACTCAGATAGTTTACGGCTGTTCCCAGCAGAAACATCAGATAGGCACTTAATACAATGCGTGTGGAATACTTCCGTTCGTGCTGGTAGAGAGCCGGACTGATGAATTTGAACAAGGCATAAATAATGTAAGGAGAGGCTATCAGCACGCCCGCCATGAATGCCACCTTGAGATGAATCATGAACTGCTCGGTAAGCTCTGTGTTGATAAGGGTGAGGCTGAATGGATCGCCCCCCATCCATTTATACACAAAGAAATCGCTTGAGGAGGGAGCCAAGACCACGTCGAAGAGCTCGTCCTTGAAGCAGAAGCAGATGCAAGATGCCGCCAGGGTGACTATGACAATGCGTATCAGTATAGACCGAAGGGCATCAAGGTGATCCCAGAAAGTACCGTTTTCCTCACCTGTCTTACTCATCATTTTTGGGGGCGTCAGTCTTCTTTGCGTTATTTGAGTCTGGCTCTTCAATGCCGTTCATGCCGTCCTTAAAACTCTTTACGCCTTTGCCTATGCCACGCATCAGTTCGGGGATTTTCTTGCCACCAAACAGCAGCAGTACGACCAATGCGATGATAATAATCTCAGTTGCTCCTAATCTCATAAAAGTCAAGTTATGGTTTATTTTGTTTCAAAAGTAATGATATTTATCCGAATGCGCAAATTTTTGTTCTTTTTTCTTTGAAATTGTGCGTGGAAAGGGATTTTGTAGTATCTTTGTAGTGCAAAAACAAGAAAATATGGATATTAAGGAACTTGTGTCCCAATATGCCACCCACCCCAGGGTAAAGTCTTTGGGGCGGGTTTTGTGTGATGGCAAAACACGTCGTTGCAGGTTAGAGGGCATGCAGGCTTCGTGCTTGCCTTTGGCATTTTCGGCTTTAAGTGTGGCTTGTCCCAAAGCCATGAATTCTCCCTATCTGTTTGTAGCAGATGACCAGGAGGATGCAGGCTATCTGTATCACGACCTTGTGCAGATGCTGGGTGAGGATAATGTGCTGTTCTTTCCGAGCTCTTTCCGAAGAGCCGTTAAGTATGGGCAGAAAGACCCTGCCAATGAGATACTTAGAACGGAGGTGCTGGGCAGGGTGGCAACCGATAGGAAGCCCTTGTTCATCGTCTCCTTTCCTGATGCCTTGTGTGAACTGGTTGTTTCTCATGAGGAACTTTCTGACCAGACGCTGGTGTTGCGTCAGGGTGAGAGTTGCGATATAACGTCCTTGCAGGATGTACTCGTTGAATTTGGTTTTCAGCGTGCCGACTATGTGTATGAGCCCGGTCAGTTTGCCGTGCGAGGAAGCATTGTCGATATTTACAGTTTCTCTTCAGAATATCCTTATCGTCTGGATTTCTTTGGCGATGAGATAGACAGCATCAGAACCTTTGAGGTGCATAGCCAGTTGTCGCAGAGCAAGAAAGATGCGGTGACGATTGTCCCTGAATTGAAGCATACCCGACAGACACACGAGAGCGTGCTTCGTTTCCTCCCCAAAGATACTGTGCTTGTGGTTCGTGACCTTGCCTATCTGTGTGAGACGGTTCAGCATATTTACGCGGAGGGATTCTCCATGCAGGCAGCTGCCGAACAGGATGCCACGGGCGAGCAGAAAGTGTGGGAACGTGAAAAGATATTGGTCACGGGTGAGGATTTTAATCGTGAGGTACTCGACTTTCGTCGCGTGGAGGTAAAAGCTGGCACAAATAGTGATGTGGCAGATGTGGAGGCGGTCGTTCATTTTGATATAATGCCCCAACCTGTATTTCACAAGAATTTTGACCTTGTGCATGAGAGCATGAGTCATTATCTTCATGCGGGTTATTCGTTGCACGTGTTGGCTGATTCTCCTAAACAGGCAGAGCGTCTGAATAGTATTTTCCGCGATCAGGGACGAGAAATCCCCTTTAAGGCCGTACAGCATACCTTGCATGCCGGTTTTATAGATAACGACCTGAAAGTGTGCCTATATACAGACCATCAGATATTCGACCGCTTTCATAAGTATAATCTTCGAAACGAGAAGGCTCGCTCGTCGAAGATGGCACTTACGCTGAAAGAATTGCAACAGTTTGAGATAGGCGACTATGTGGTGCATTCCGATTATGGCGTGGGTTGCTTTGGAGGATTGAAAAAGATACGACAAGGCGATGTGGTGCAGGAAGTCATTCAGATTGACTACAAGGATGGTGATGTGGTGTACGTCAGCATTCATTCGCTGCATAAGGTCAGCAAATACAAGGGCAAGGAGGGTGAACCTCCTCATGTGCACAAACTCAACTCCGTGGCGTGGAAGCATTTGAAGGAGCGTACCAAGACACGCATCAAGGACATTGCACGCGACCTTATCAAACTGTATGCCCAGCGTCGCGAGGTGAAGGGTTTTGCCTTTTCGCCCGACAACTATCTGCAGCATGAGCTTGAGGCTTCGTTCCTGTATGAGGATACACCCGACCAGAGTCGTGCTACGCTCGACGTGAAGACCGACATGGAAAAGAGCCGTCCGATGGACAGATTGGTGTGCGGTGATGTGGGATTTGGCAAGACAGAGGTGGCTATGCGTGCTGCTTTCAAGGCTTGTCTCGACAACAAGCAGGTTGCCGTATTGGTACCCACCACCGTGTTGGCATATCAGCATTATCACACGTTCCAGCGAAGGTTGAAGGATTTTCCTGTAACTGTTGAATACCTGTCGCGAGCTCGCACAGCTGCCCAGGTGAAAGGAGTGCTGGAAGGACTCGCCAATGGCAATGTGAATATCGTAATCGGTACCCACAAGCTCATCGGCAAGTCGGTTAAGTTCAAGGACCTGGGTTTGCTGATTATCGACGAGGAACAGAAGTTTGGCGTAAGTACCAAGGAGAAACTGCGCCAAATGCGTACCAACATAGACACGCTGACGCTTACAGCCACGCCCATTCCGCGCACCTTGCAGTTCAGCATGATGGGTGCCCGCGACCTCAGCGTGATTCAGACCCCACCCCCCAACCGCTATCCTATACAGACCGAGCTGCACAGTTTCTCGGCTGAGGTCATTGCCGACGCCATCAATTTTGAGATGAGTCGTAATGGTCAGGTGTATATTGTGAGCAACCGCATCTCTTCGTTGCCCGAACTTGTGGCCATCGTCAATAAATATGTGCCCGATGCGAGGGTCTGTGTGGGACACGGACGCATGAACAGCGAGGAACTCGAGCAAATCATTCTTGACTTTGCCAATTATGATTATGATGTACTGATTTCCACCACCATCATTGAGAATGGCATTGATATCTCGAATGCCAATACCATCATCATCAACAATGCGCATACGTTTGGTCTCAGCGACCTGCATCAGATGCGTGGACGTGTGGGACGAAGCAACAAGAAGGCATTCTGCTACCTTCTGTCTCCTCCATTGAGCATGCTGCCACAGGAGTCGCGCCGACGTCTGCAAGCCGTAGAAAACTTCTCAGATCTGGGAAGTGGCATTCACCTTGCCATGCAAGACCTTGACATTCGTGGTGCAGGTAATCTGCTGGGGGCAGAGCAGAGCGGCTTCATCAGCGATCTGGGATATGAGACGTATCAGAAGATTCTGAATGAGGCGGTGCGTGAGTTGCGGAATGATGAGTTCAAGGAGATGTATGAGACCGAGATGCAACAGGGTGAGCAGATTGATGGTGCGGACTTTGTGGACGAGTGTTTGCTTGAAAGCGACCTGCAACTCTATTTCTCAGAGGAATACGTTCCTACAAGCTCAGAACGTATGTTGCTGTATCGCGAACTGGATGGCTTGGAGACAGATGCCCAGATAGAGCAGTTCACGCAGCGTATGGTGGACCGTTTTGGCCCCATTCCTCCCGAAGGCATAGCGCTTATCAATGTGGTTAAGCTTCGCCGTTTGGGCAAGCATTTTGGCGCAGAACGCATTATGCTGAAAAACAAGCGCATGCGATTGTTCCTTGTGGATAATGACGAAAGCCCATTCTATCAGGGACCTGTATTCGGTAAGATGCTCAAATACATCACGTCGCATGCTGCGCAGTGTGGCTTAGATGCCAAAGGGCCACATCGCTTCATTTTTGTCAAGAACGTGAATAGTGTGGATGAAGCCATCCACGTACTTGAAATGATGGACAAGTAGTAACTGCGTCGCCCCAGGAAGCTGGATGACATAGAAATCCTAGCATACCTAGAAATCCTAGCATACTCTAGAAAATCTAGTATACTCTAGAAAATCTAGCATACCTAGAAAATCTAGCATGTCTAGAAATCCTAGCATATCTAGAAAATCTAGCATATCTAGAAAATATAGAAGCCTAGAAAAACTAGATACCTAGAAAGCCTGATAAAGCAAGAGCATCAAGAAAACCTGGAGAAACGCAGTCATTTACTGCTATTTTCTGTTAAATCGGCGAAAACTGCCTCCCATTATTTTAAACTTTCAAAAGTTTTGCTTAACTTTGTAGAAAATTTGTGCTAAAGGGTGGGGATGCCCTGTCCTACAATGAATTTGATGATGCAAACAAATGCTTTAGACAAGATAAAGGACGCATATAAGATTGTTGGTTTTAACGAGCAACTTTATACGGCTATCGATACCGCCCTGCAGGTGGCATCGACAGACTTGTCTGTGCTTATACAAGGTGAGAGTGGTGTGGGCAAGGAAGTCATTCCCCGCATCATCCATGATAATTCACCCCGTAAGCAGAAACGCTATATTGCCATCAACTGTGGCAGTATTCCCGAGGGAACCATCGACTCTGAATTGTTTGGTCATGAGAAGGGTGCCTTTACCGGTGCTGTGGGTGAGCATGACGGCTATTTTGCTGCTGCCAATGGCGGTACGCTCTTCCTTGACGAGGTGGGAGAACTGCCCCTCAGTACACAGGCACGCCTTTTGCGTGTTCTTGAAACGGGTGAATACATCCGTGTGGGCAGCAACGAACCTCGCAAGACCAATGTGCGCATTGTGGCTGCCACCAATGTCAAGATGCAGAAAGCCATTCGTGAGGGTAAGTTCCGCGAGGATCTTTATTATCGTCTGTGCACTATCAGCATCAAGATGCCTCCTTTGCGTGAACGTGGAGACGATGTGATTCGTCTCTTTAAGTTCTTTGCTTTGGATACAGCTCGTAAATATAACATCGGTTCGCCTATTCGTCTCACCCTTGAGGCAGAACAGGTAATGATGTCGTACAAGTGGCCGGGCAATATTCGTCAGCTTCGCAACATTACCGAGCAGATGAGCATACTGCAGAGAGAAGATCGTGTGGTGACTCCCGAGGTGCTGCGCCAGTATGGCGTCGTGCCTAATGGCGATTCTACCGAGATGGCTACCCTTGAGGCTCCCTCTTCCAGCCGTTTTGACTATGAGAAGGAGCGTACCATCATATTTGCCATGCTTAACCAGTTGGCAAATGATGTCAAGGCACTCAAGGAGAAGTCTATGGGGCATCCTGCCGACGATCGTTTCGCACACGGGCACATACTCGATGCGCCCCAGCAACCCAGTCTTCCTGCCATTCAGGATGGCTTGAACAACGTGGTAACGCATGTCAATGCGGTATTGCCTGTCGGTGGTGTCAATGTAACGAAGAGCGCTGACGAGGATGCAAACTATGCCGAGGCTACTCCTCACTATTCCGACTCACCTTCACGTTATGTGGATTCTCCCTCTCACTATGTGGATTCACCTTCGCACTACGAAGCGCCTGCCTCTCATTTTTCCGAGGCTGATGCCGATGCCGAATTACTTGATGAGGAGAGCGACTTGAATCTCAGTCGTATGGAGAAACGTGCCATTGTGGAGGCTCTCAAGCGTAATCGCAACCGCCGTAAGCTTGCAGCCAAGGATTTAGGTATCAGCGAACGCACGCTATACAGAAAGATAAGTGATTACGGTCTGGATGAATAAGCTTATGGGAAAGTATAGGAATATAAACTCCGCCGTAAAGTGGCTGTCGGTAGCATGTGTGTGCGTGATGTCTTTGGTATTGGGCGCATGTTCCATCGATTTTTATAAATTCAATGGTGCCAGTATCGACTACACCAAGACCAAGACCATACAGATAGATAATTTCCCCATACGAAGTGCTTATGTGTGGGCTCCTATGCAGAGCATATTCCAGAACAGGCTGACGGACATCTTTGCCCAGCAAACCAAGTTACGTCAGGTGAAACGTGGCGGCGACCTGCAGTTGGCGGGTGAGATAGTCGGTTTTGACCAGTTCAACAAGGGAATCTCAAGCGATGGTTACAGTTCGCAGGTTCAGCTGAAGATGACGGTGAACGTACGTTTCATCAATAACGTCAATCATAAGGAAGACTTTGAAAAGCAGTTCTCTGCCACGGCCGAGTACCCTGCTACACAGCAATTGGTGAGTGTTCAGGAGGAACTGGTGACCCAGATGACGAAAGACATCACAGATCAGATTTTCAATGCCACAGTAGCCAATTGGTAACCTATATTATTGCCATGCAAACGAAACAGAGTTATCTCATAGACCTCATAAAGTCCAATACACGTATCAGTGGACCAGAATTGGACGAGCTAAAAGCCTTGGTGGAGCGTTATCCCTTCTACCATCTGGCTCGTGTTGCCTTGCTTCGTGAGCTTTTCCTGCTGCGAGATTCTCAGTATAATGTGGAACTGCGTCGCGCTTCGCTGTATCTTCCTTCGCGAACCACGGTGTTCAATATGCTGGAACAGGAACGTATGCGTCCTAAAAAGGATGATGAGGTTTCG
The DNA here is from genome assembly GCA_024401185.1 of Bacteroidaceae bacterium. Classification (GTDB taxonomy): domain Bacteria; phylum Bacteroidota; class Bacteroidia; order Bacteroidales; family Bacteroidaceae; genus Physcousia. The sequence goes on from JAKSLO010000058.1 coordinate 17,023, forward strand.
GCCTTGAGTGGTGCTACGCTCATGCGCAAACCCAATCCACGTCTGAATAGCGACTCAGAGGTGAATAGCGATGACCGTATGATTAACCTTGTCACTACGTTTCTTGACAGCGTGGCTTCTCAGGATGCTGCGTCTCCTGCACCCTTGCACAAAGGCAGGATTAGTGCCTCGGTGGATTACATCGGATATATGATGGAAGAGGAACAGGAACGGCAGGCTCAGTTGCGTGCTGAAGAGAATGCTGCAAAGGCAGATTCTCCGGCCCAGGAGACAGCTGTGGAAAGTGTGGTTCCTACTCCTGCTGACACCACCCCCCAGAGTGAGGAGGATGAACCGGTGACAAAGGACCGTCTCACCCTTTTTATTGAGCAACATGGTGATAAAAGAATAAGGTTGAAAGAGAAGAGTGACAATGAACTGCAAAAACCTTCTCTTGACGTAAATAATAGTCACCAAGAAGGTGCTTTTACTGAAACTTTGGCTAAAATTTATATAAAACAAGGAAAATTTGAGCGTGCAATTGAAATTATTAGGGATCTTCGCTTGAAATATCCGAAAAAAAATCGTTACTTTGCAGACCAAATACGTTTTCTTGAGAAAATTATAGCCAATAATCAGGCTGCCAAGACGAAAAAATAACAAAAATAATAAATAAAACTTAAAAAACAATGTTGTACACTACAATTGTAATTTTGATTGTAATTGCTGCCTTGCTGATGTGCGTAATCGTATTCGTACAGGAGTCTAAGGGCGGTGGTTTGTCAAGTGGTTTTTCAGAGAGCAATTCTTTGCTTGGAGTTCGCAAGACTACCGACTTCGTAGAGAAGGCTACATGGTGGTTGGCAGGTGCTATGGTTGTGCTGAGCGTTATCACCGTTTTTGCTTTGCCTAGCAACAAGGCTGCATCTGGTTCTGTTATTGAGCAGCAGGATGCTACCCAACAGGCTGTTAATCCTAACAACATGCCTGGTGTTCCCCAGACTTCTGCTACACAGAATGCTGCTCCCGCTCCCGCAGC
>JAKSLO010000059.1 GCA_024401185.1 Bacteroidaceae bacterium
CTCAGGGTGCGCTCACAAAATCGTGGAGAACTGTGAGTGAAAGTAATGCGAACCTAATGCGAACCTTGAACTCTATAGTCCGTAGTGCATAGTGCATAGTTCGTAATGCATGGTGCTTAAAAGTGTAAAGGAAATTTAAGCACACATATAGACCTCAGAACATCTCCGACACATTCCCGATAACAAACCGACATCAATCCGATATCAACCCGTTATTAACCCGTTATCAACCCGTACCATTCCCGAAGGAATTTCGAAGAATTTTACTCGCATTTTAACCCGAAAAACAAGGGGTTTCCGGATTCTACTTGACACGCATCATGTCAAATCTTTTGCATAGCAATATGGAAAGGCAGGGAGAGTAGGAAGAAAATACTGACTCCAAGAAGGGAGGGCAAGGAGCCAGAAAGCAGAATACATACTGCACAAAATATGCCTGCCCGGAAAACAAGGCAGAACACTCTTTACCTCGGAATCTCTATCACCTCAAGATCCTTAAACTGTCCCTCGTCCACAGAGAAGCGGACAAGCGTGCGTACCTGGTGCCAACCCTGCAAGCCAGCCGCTCCTGGATTGATGTGCAGCAAACCAAGCCGCTTATCGTACTGCACCTTGAGGATATGGCTATGCCCAGAGATAAAGAGTGTGGGTGGACAGGTATAGATTTGCTGGCGAACAGAGGCATCATAACGTCCTGGATAACCACCGATATGCGTCATGAGCACATCGGCACCTTCGCAGTTCCAACGCAGTTCGCGGGTGAACATACGGCGCAGTTCACCCCCATCGCAATTGCCAAACACGGCACGGAGGGGGCGAAACTCCTGCAAGCGCATGGCAAGTTCCAACGAACCGATGTCGCCGGCATGCCACACCTCGTTACATTGTTCAAAATATTCCAAGTAACGATCATCCCAATACGAATGGGTATCGCTCAGCAAACCTATACGCTTCATTTCACCAAGAACCAGGGGTTGTGCAAGTCGCGCTTATTATAGACAAGAGGTTTGCCATCCTCAAAGGGCAAACCATCATAAGTGCCTGCCTGTAAGCAGATACGACCCGCAGCACGCACCACAGCATCGCCTGCACCCGTATCCCACTCCATAGTGGGAGCAAAGCGAGGATAGGCATCGGCAGTACCTTCTGCCACCAAACAAATCTTGATGCTGCTACCGCTGGAAACGGTTGTCACCTTGTCATGTATTTTTTCTGCCTCATCAATATATTGCTGAGTCTCGGGAGAGAGATGCGAACGACTTGCCACAATCACGTAATCATCGTGCTGAGCAGAGGCAAGGGGCAGGCGTTCCTTCTTGCCATCCATCTCACGGAAGGCACCTTCCTGCATGTCGCCATAATACAGTACACCCTTGGCAGGGAGGTACACCACGCCCATCACGGGAGCCCCGTTCTCGATGAGAGCAATGTTTACCGTAAACTCACCATTCTTCTTGATAAACTCCTTGGTGCCATCCAGAGGATCCACCAACCAGAAACGCTCCCAACCAGCACGTTGTTCAAAGGGCTGATGCGCACCCTCCTCGCTCAGCACAGGAATGCCCGTAGGCTCCAGATACTGCATGATTTTGCGATGGGCAGCCTTGTCGGCAAGCGTAAGGGGAGAATTGTCGGCTTTACGTTCAATACCGAAGTCCTGCGAAGGGTCGGTATAGATATTCATAATCTCTTTTCCTGCTTCAAGCGAGGCTTCAATGGATAGTCTTAGTAATTCTGAAAGTGTCATTTTACATCTAATTTTGCACAAAATTACTTTTTTTTTTGCGCATACGCAATAAATCAACAAGAAATTCGTTTCTTATTAGGCGCGTAAAGTGCAATACTAAAATTATACGCAAGAAAATGCATTGGCAAAACCTTGCCAGCAAGGCAGTAAAAGGACAAGCATTTCTTGGATTGACAACAAAAAAACAGAGAAAAAAAATGATTGAATACATCAGAGGAGAATTGGTAGAACTCACCCCCACATACGCCGTACTGGAGACCACAGGCGGCGTGGCATACAACCTGGGCATCTCGTTGCACACCTTCACGGCACTTGAGGGCAAGGAAAAGAACACTGAGATGATAAAGCTCTACAGCTACGAGCAGATTCGTGAAGACGCATGGACGTTATGGGGATTTGGCACCAAACTGGAGCGCGAACTCTTTATGATGCTCATCACGGTCAACGGCATTGGCCCTGGCATGGCACGCATGGCTTTGTCGGCATTCTCGCCTGCCGAACTGTGCAACCTCATCACTAATGGTAACGACAAGATGCTGAAGCAGATAAAGGGCATTGGCCCCAAGGCTGCGCAGCGCATCATCGTCGATCTGAAGGACAAGGTTGTCACCTTAGGCATCGATGCACAGGCCACCACGACCGATAGCGCCGGTGTTGTGGTCAACATTGACAACGAGGTGAAGAACGAAGCCGTAGCAGCCCTGACGATGCTGGGATTCAGTCCTGCACCCACCCAGAAGGTTGTGGTGAAGATACTTACCGACGAGCCAGACATCAAGGTGGAGCAGGTAATCAAGAAGGCATTGAAGATGCTGTAAGCACAAGAGGCATACACACACAAAAGGCTAATAAAGAAGAAAGTTTGAGACTGAAAAGAGTCATAGCAACATTGATGATTGTGGCCGGGTTGAATGCCCTGGCTGCAACCATTGTATCCAATCGCCAGGCAACTTCCAACGAGATGCCGGACGACTCAACTGCACATCAGAAACCTAAGTACACAGTACGAAAGACCAACAAGGAGACCACAGAGGACCTGAAACAGAAGGCCGCCGACCTGCGCGACCCTGACAACGTGCAGACAGAGGTGAGCTACGACGAGAAGAACGACGTGTACATGATTGGTACAGCCTTGAACAACAGCGGAAAAGGCAATAAGACGACCGGTCAGACGAACCGCAGCACAAACACTTCGAAAAGCAGCAGCAAGAACAGCAAGAGTAGCAAAAACAGCAAGAACAATAGCAGCAGTACTACCACAACCACAGGTGGAGGTGCCAGCGGCAACAGCAGCGGTAGCATATTGCCAGCCTCTACCCTATCACCCTTAGGGCAGGTTAACAGCTACCTGTCTGCCCCCATCCTCATGACCAGAGAGGAGTACCAGCAATGGAGCCTCAAGCAATCCATGCAGCAGTATTTCCGCAGCAGGAATGCAGAGGCATTTGAGGCACAAGGTAAGGATAAGTTTGACTTTACCGACATGCACTTCGACCTGGGACCTGCCGAGAAGATTTTCGGCCCGGGTGGCGTACAGCTCAAGACGCAAGGCTCCGTAGAACTCAAGATGGGTGCCAACATGAAGAAGGTGGACAACCCATCGCTTGCCGTCAACCGCCGCAAGACCTTCGGCTTTGACTTCGACGAGAAGATCAACCTGAGTCTTACCGGTAGTGTGGGCGACAAGATCAACCTGAAACTGAACTACAACACCTCTGCCTCGTTTGATGCTGACGCACAGAACCTAAAGCTGAAATACGATGGCAAGGAGGACGAGATAATCAAGAAACTTGAGGCTGGTAACGTATCTATGCCATCGAACAACAGTTTGATGCACGGAGCCAGCTCGCTTTTCGGTTTGCATACCGACATGCAATTTGGCAAACTGAAACTGCAAGCTGTTGTCAGTCAGAAGAAATCGGCCAGCAAGAGCGTCAGTTCAAAGGGCGCCTCGTCAACCAACACGTTTGAGTTCTCGGCTACCGAGTACGAAGAGAACCGTCACTTCTTCCTCTCGCACTTCTTCCGCCAGCAGTACGACAAGAACATGCAGTCGCTGCCCACTATTGCCAGCGGCGTGACCATCACTCGTATCGAGGTTTGGGTTACCAACAAGACTGCCTCTACTCAGAACAACCGCAACATCGTGGCGCTTACCGACCTGGGCGAATCTGCGCACATAGGCAACCCATTCTGGACGGGCAACGGTTCGGCAGCTCCATCCAACAGGTCAAATACCGAGTATGCCGAGATGGTCAGCACATACGCCAATGCCCGCGACATCTCGCAAACCACCACCATACTCGACCAGATTCCCAACTTTGAAGGAAGTGCCGACTACGAGAAACTGCAGAGTGCACGACTGTTGCCCTCAAGCGAATACTATCTCAACTCAGCCTTGGGATACATCTCGCTCAACAGCACCTTGCAAACCGACGAGGTGCTGGCCGTAGCATTCGAATACACCTACGGAGGAGTGACCTATCAGGTGGGTGAATTCTCGGGCGACCTTACCGACAACACCAAGGCACTCTACGTGAAGTTGCTGAAAGGCACCACGGGAAGTCCAAAACTGCCCAACTGGCGACTGATGATGAAAAACGTGTACTCGCTGGGAGCCAGCAGCACGTCGAGCGAGAAGTTCCGCCTTGACATCAAGTACCAAAGCGACTCTTCGGGCGTTTACCTTACTTATATACCTGAGCCTAAGCTCAAAAGCACCACGTTGCTCAAGGCGATGAACCTTGACCGCCTGGATGCCAAGAATCATGCCAACTCCAACGGCCAGTTTGACTACGTAGAGGGTTACACCATACGCAAAGGACGCATTATCTTCCCCGTGGCAGAACCTTTTGGCGAGCATCTTGCCGAATGGATAGGAGATCCCGAAGTGGCGCAAAAATACTGTTTCCCAGAACTATACGACAGTACTAAGACCGTGGCCAAACAGATTGCCGAGCATGACAAGTTTCTGCTTACGGGACAGTATAAGGGCAAGAACGGAAGTGTGATTGACCTTGGTGTATCGGGCATCGACCCTGAGAGTGTAGTGGTTACCGCAGGCGGAATGACGCTGGTGCAGAATACCGACTACACCGTTGACACCAACATGGGTACCATCACCATCATCAACCAGAGCATCATCGATGCGGGTACGCCCATCAATGCCTCGGTGGAGAGCAACGACAACTATGGCATGCAACGAAAGACGATGCTGGGTGTTAATGCCGACTACGAGTTCAACAAGAATCTCACCATAGGTGCTTCGCTGATGTTCCTCAACGAGCAACCCCTCACCACTAAGGTCAACATGGGTTCTGAACCCCTGAAAAACACCCTTTGGGGAACGCACATCTCGTGGAAACGCGAGAGCCAATGGCTCACTAACATGCTGGCCAAACTACCCCTTGTGCATTGCACGCAACCTTCGCAGATTACCTTCAACGCAGAATTTGCACAACTGGTGGCAGGACAGAACAAGCGCATACAGGGTGCAGCCTCGTACCTTGACGACTTTGAGAGCAGTTCACAGAAGAACTCACTCACCACACCCTCCTACTGGATGATGGCAAGCACACCCACCCCACTTGCCGAGAGCAAACTCGTCAACGATGAGCGCTATGGCTACAACCGTGCCTTGCTGGCTTGGTACACCGTCGACCCCATCTTTACACGACGCAGCAGTACGCTTACCCCCAGTCACATCAAGAGCGACATGGAGCAACTCTCAAACCACTATGTAAGAGAGATTTACGAGCGCGAACTTTATCCACAAAAGGCCCAGAACAGCTACTCAAGTGCCACCTCTCTGCCTGTGCTCAACCTGGCATACTACCCCAATGAGCGAGGTGCCTACAACCTCACACGCGACATTGACCAGAATGGCTATCTGCTGCATCCAGAACAGAAATGGGGTGGAATGATGCGCAAGCTTGAGAATCCGGACTTTGAGACACGCAACATCGAGTACATCGAGTTCTGGATGATGGATCCTTATATCTATACACGCGACAAGGTGGAGAACCTGGGCGGTATGCTTCACATCAACCTGGGTGAGGTAAGCGAGGACATCCTGAAGGACGGAAAGAAATATTTTGAGAGCGGAATGCCTATTGACGGCAACGAGCAGTATTACACCACTACGGTGTGGGGACGTGTGCCCAACAACTCTACCAGCGTAACCTACGCGTTCAACAATGAAGGCAACGCGCGTCAGATGCAGGATATTGGTTTGAATGGTTTGCGTAGCGAAGAGGAACTCAACTATCCCACATACGCCAACTACCTGCAGGACGTACAAGGCAAAGTCAATGCCGACGTCTTTACGGCCTTGCAGCGTGACCCTGCCGGTGATGACTACCACTACTATCGCGGTACTGACTTCGACCAGGAGAAACGTAGCATCCTCGACCGTTACAAGCGCATCAACATGCCTGAGGGCAACTCACCCGACTCGCAGAACTCACCCGAGAAATACGAGACGGCATACAAGACCACTCCCGATGTGGAGGATATCAACCAGGACTATACTCTCAACGAATATGAGAAGTATTTCAACTACGATATCTCGCTCTATCCTCATGACCTTGAGGTAGGACGCAACTATATTGTGGACAAGCGTACCGCCAGCGTGAAGCTGCGTAACGGCAACACCGAGGACTGTACCTGGTATCTGTTCAGAGTACCTATCGACCAACCCACCAACAAGGTAGGTAGCATCAGCGACTTCACGAGCATACGTTTCATGCGCATGTATCTCACCGACTTCGTACAACCCGTGGTGCTTCGCTTTGCCACACTCGACCTCGTACAAGGCGACTGGAGAACCTACGAACAGGCACTCTATCAAGGCGAGGCTCCCTCGACCGATGCTACCCTGCAGGTAAGTACTGTCAACATCGAAGAGAACAACGACAAGACGCCCGTAAACTACGTGTTGCCTCCTGGCATCAGTCGTGTAACCGACCCCAGCCAGAGTCAGCTCGTTGAGGCAAACGAGCAAGCACTCTGCATGGTAGCACAAAACCTTGCACCAGCCGATGCACGTGCCATCTATAAGAATTGCAACTTCAACATGCGCCAGTACAAGCATCTGCAACTGTTCGTGCATGCCAATGCCTTGGCACCCAACATCACCAATCTGGCTGATGACGAGACAAGTGTATTTATCCGTCTGGGTAGCGACTACAAGAGTAACTTCTACGAATACGAGGTTCCCTTGAAACTTACTCCCGAAGGCAACTACGACACTTATTCGGCACAGGGATGCCATGCCGTATGGCCCAGCGAGAACATGATAGAGCTTGACCTTGACAAACTCACCGAAGTCAAGAAGAACCGTAACCGCCAGAAGAGTCTTGGCGTAATCTCTTTCAACGAGCTCTATTCGGAGTACGACAAGGATCATGCCAGCAATCGCGTCTCTGTAATGGGTAATCCCACCCTTGCCGAGGTGAAGACCATCATGCTGGGTATCCGCAACAATGGTCGTACCACCAAGAGCGTGGAGGTGTGGGTTAATGAATTGCGTCTGCAGGAGTTCACCAACGAAGGTGGCTGGGCAGCTCAGGGCAACCTCAACATCCAACTCTCAGACTTGGGTTCTGTAAATGCAACAGGACAGGTACAGACAGCCGGATTCGGTGGTTTGGAGCAAAGCGTGGCAGAACGTAGCGACGAAAACAGCTACAACTACACCATCACCACCAACCTCGACCTGGGTAAGATATTCCCTGAAAAGGCTAAGATCAACCTACCTTTCTACTACACATACCAGAAGGAGGTTGTCAAGCCAAAGTACAATCCGCTTGATACCGACATGTTGCTCTCTGACGCCATGGATGCACTTAGTACGCAGCAAGAGAAAGACTCGCTGACCTCGTTGACAACCACTAACGAGGTACGTAAGAACTTGTCACTCAGCGGTGTAAAGGTCAACATCTCTTCGCCGAAGCATCCCATGCCATACGACCCATCAAACTTCACTTTCAACTTCTCACGCCAGAGTTCCTTGAAAGAAGGCGTTACTACGGTTTACGAACGTGAGCAGTCATGGAAGGGAGGACTCTCTTATTCATGGTCACCTAACTGGAAGAGTTGGGAGCCTTTCAAGAAACTGAAGGGAAAGTCAAAATGGCTTGACATCATCAAGGATCAGAATATTGCCTTTGCTCCCCAAAGTATTACATTTAATACTGACATCAACCGCCAGTACTACGAACTGCAAGAGCGCGACATCGACAACATCGATAATCCTACCGCTCTGCCTATGTCTTTCAGCCAGACATACCTCTGGAACCGCGATTTCCAACTGCGTTGGGACATCTTCAAGGCGCTGCACTTTACCTTCCAGAGTGCCACACATGCAGAGGTAGAGGAGCCCTACACTCCAGTAAACCGCGACTTATACGCAGATGCCTATGATGGGTGGAAAGACTCTGTACGCTACTCATTGCGTCACTTGGGTCGTCCTCTTGATTACTCACAATCTACCCAACTGAGCTACAAGTTGCCCATCCATAGATTGCCTGCCTTCGACTGGGTAAACGTAGATGCCACCTATAATGCGAGCTATTCATGGAAGCGAGGAACAGAGCTGCCCGATGGTTCTACTTTGGGTAACACCATACACACTCAACGTACCATCAACGGCAACGCAAAGTTCAACCTGGAGACTCTATACAACCACTCTCCCTTCCTCAAGGACGCCAACAAACGCTTCTCGGCATCTAATGCCAAGAGTGCTGCACGCAAGAAAGTAGATGAGAAGAAGAAGGCTGACGAGCAGAAAAAGAAACAGAAGGAGAACGAGAAGGCTGCTTTGGCCAAGGCTCAGGAGGAGGCCATGAAAACAGGCGAACCACTCGACAGCATCTTGGCTCGACAAGCCAAGAAGCAGACGAAGACGCAGACAAATGCGAACGGCAAGAGTAACCAGAAACTCGACCCCAAGAAGGCAAAGGGTTATGCTGGTGAAGTACAACTCAAGGCAGATACAACCGTGATGTTGGCTCACAACCTGAAGTCGAAACGACTGGAGATAACGGCTCGTGACGAGGACGGTCACCCCTACCGTCTGAAATACAAGGCGCTCGATGATAACAAGATTATCATCAGCAACCTTGATACCGTAAAGGTGCGTGTCAACGTAACCGCCAAGCCCAAACTCGAGGATGAGAAATGGTACACCATGCTGCAAGCAGGATCACGCTTCCTGATGATGGTACGTAATGTCCGCGTTAGCTACCGAAATACCTACAATCTTTCATTGCCCGGCTTCCTGCCCGATGTAGGCGACATGTTGGGACAATACCGTGGCAGAGATGGCATCTTCTCGCCTGGCATAGACTTCGCCATGGGTATGGTGGGCGACAGCTATCTGGAAAAGGCTAAGAGCAACGGTTGGTTGCTTTGTGCCGATAGTGTGTCAACACCTGCCACCACAGCCACCACTGAGGACTTGCAACTCAAAGCCAGTCTTGAGCCTTTTACCGACTTGAAGATTGACCTTAATGCCAGTTGGACGAGAAACTCCAACCACTCTGTGCAATACATGTATCAGGGCAATCCTACCACACGAACTGGTTCGTTCAACATGACTACAGTCAGCATCAAGACGGCTTTCCAAGGTTCTGGCAGCGCAAACAATGGTTATACATCAAAGGCATTTACCGACTTCCAGCATAACCTCGACATCTTACAGCAAAGATCTGAGCAACGTTACATGGGTACCCCATACCCTGAGGGCTCAGGACACACGGGTACTTTCAACCCCGAGAATGGTACCGTAAGCCGATACTCTGCCGATGTCATGATACCAGCGTTCCTTTCTGCCTATACGGGACGTAATCCTCACAAGATGTCGCTTGACATCTTCCCCGCCATCACAAAGATGCTGCCTAACTGGAACCTTACCTACAAGGGACTTTCCACCCTACCTTGGTTGCGTGACCACTTCAAGAGCGTCAACATCACCCATGGCTACAAGAGTGTGTTCAGCATAGGATCGTATAACACCTACAGTTCATGGATACAGTCAATTGGTGGCATGGACATGGGCTTCGTGGAGAATACTACTTCTGGCATGTATGTTCCCTCTTCGATGTATGACATCAGCACCGTCAGCATCAACGAGTCATTTACGCCATTGGCAGGTGTTAACGTAACCTTCCAGAACAACATGACGGCTAAGCTTGAGTACCGTACCACACGTGTACTTACGCTGTCCATGACATCATTGCAAATCAACGAGACAGGATCTAAAGATGTTGTATTAGGATGGGGCTATAAGATACCGGATTTCAAGATCTCAACGCTCTTCTCGGGTAGTAAGTCAAGCAGCAAGAACAAGGGAAAGAACTCTAAGAATAACAGTAAAAACAATAGTGCGAACAACAAAGACAATAACGACCGTCAGGGTTCGTCATCATCACGCAGTTCATCCAGTCGTTCATCAAAAGGCTTTGCACATGACCTCAACCTAAGCTTCGACTTCTCATTCCGAAGTCAAAGCGCTCTTACTCGCGACATACAGACGGGTATTACCGAAGCAACGTCAGGCAACCGTGCCGTCAAGACCAGTTTCAAGTGCGACTACGCCATGTCTCGCCTCGTTAACTTCTGCCTGTATTACGACCGTCAACGCAACGCTCCTTTGATGTCAAACAACTCCTTCCCCACTATCACACAAGACTTTGGCTTTAGCCTTCGCTTCACACTTAACCGATAAAGCTACTTACGCCAGCGAGTCAAGGAGAATTCTTTCAATTCCAATGCTGACACCATTGTAGTAAGCACAAGAACATAATGAGCAGGCACAACAACTTGATGGGGATATAGTAATAGTCCTATCATCCAGACAATACAAATAGCCACAAAAGGATAAACCCAATATTTGCGCCAATGCCACAACAACACAGGTATTGGATTGAAAGGAATAATAAGCCAATTCCATTGCGTGCATGGCAAATCAGAAATAGCCACTAAATATGTGATAAATAGAGCTATCATAAACTGAAGCGTCCAGAACATCCATCGTAGATACCTGTAATGAAAAAACAAGTTAGCAAAAGCCACCGAAAGCAACAACAAGGTAACCATCAATGGAGAAATAAATGGCGATTCAATCACGCTTGTTTGCTTCAGAAGAACTATAGGCTCTTTACTGAGCAAAGGTTTTCCGTATGCCGTAGCATTCTGAAGCACTTCAACCAATTCAGTAGGAACTGTAATCTTATCCTCGTAAGGCAGATCTGTGTATTCAGCTTCGCCTGCCGAAATTGAACTAAGAATAAAACTATTCCATGAACTCTTCACCACATCAAAACACATCTCCTTACGCGATCTATTAAAAGTTTTCGTCTGGAGCAACAATAACGCTATCTTTCTCTTGTGACGTATTATCAATCTCTTGAGCATACAACATCATTGGAGACAATGAACAAATAATTGCTACAAAGTAAAATATCAAACGATACATTTTCATGTAAAATATGCTAACTAATAATTATGATACAAAATTACACAATATTTCCAATAAAAGTAAGAAAAAAGATCAAAAACATTAAAATCATATAAAACAAAATGAGTGTGCCAACTAAATCTGACACACTCACTCTTATATTTTATGAAAGTATAAAGACTTACTTTATGTTAACTTTCTTACCATTCACAATGTAGATGCCATGTGAAGGATTGAGCACTCGCTGGCCTTGGAGATTGTACATCTCAACATCGTTAGAATTCTCAACTTCCATGATGTCATCCACACTAGTCTCATCGTCATCATTCATACCCTCGAAACATACAAAAGTACGAACTGAATTAGCTGAGTCATAAATTGGAATCAAATCACCTATAATAAAAGCACCGTAATCATTCACACCACTTGTGCTACCAGCACGACGTACCTCATTATTCTTAATGACATAAACGCCACCGTGATCATTCCAATACGAGTATCCATAAGGTTCGTTCTCACCCTCAACCCAATTGGAAAAAAGGAATTTCTCAAACTTGCCTACCATACCATTTACATATCCATCATGAGGTTTCTTTACAGGTATAGAATTATGATAAACTTCGAAGACATCTCCAGTTGCTCTGCAAATATAGGGAATACCAGCAGCAATACTGTTATCTTCCGTTCCTGAAAGCATAAGCTTTAAATTTGAACGATCACTATTCAAGCGCTTGCCCGCGATTGAGTAAATCTCAGCGCCTTCAACCTTGACTGAATTCCAAGGAATACATACGGTGAAGAACTTGCCCTCTGAAAGGTTCTCCTTAGAGAACACATTACAGAACTCCCTTGACTCTTCTTCAAGAACAACATCATCACCTATAAAATCAGGATAGGGCTGAACACCGATTGTCTGCTTCCATACTTTCTCTGACTGGGGGACATTCAAATCATAGCAGAGCTTGCCGCCAGTAACCTCCTCTGCATCGGGAGAGTAACTGTAGCAATTGGTTTTGCCGCTGGCAGGAAGATTTGCTCCTGAAACTCTGTTAAATGTAGCAGCAACATAACTATTGGTCACAGTTGCAGCACTACCATAACCTATCATTCCATTGCTATTAGAACCATTAGGCGAGTTCACCACTCCCACATAGGCACAATTATTTATTACGGTTTTACCGTAATCACCATTCACTTCACCACCTATACCGCCAAAATAGGTAGAACGTACTGCATTGTCCACATAGGTCACAGTACTCAAGCACTTTTCAAAAGTAGAACCATACGAAAGACCGAATACACCACCACAACGATTATAACTTGTCGAAGAATTCGTTATGCTTCCGTCTACATATAGATTCTTCACGGTAGCTTTCATGGTGACCATAAACAAGGAAGTAAAGCTGGAATTCTTTGTGATATACTTAACGGTTACATGGTGGAACTGACCGTCGAAAGAACCCATAAAATACTTGCCTTCTGTTCTAACGCCATACATCTTGTTACCCTTATCACGGAAGTCTATGTCATTCATGAGGCGAATATTAACATTAACACCTTCCTTTTTTACTTGACCATTGCCAACATGGCCATTACCGTTACCATTACCATTACCATTACCATTACCATTACCGTTGCCATTGCCGTTACCAGTAGTAGTTACGCCAAGATTTACATAATCCATAGTCATCTCCAACTGGTCAGCATTTGAGACTTCAAGCCAACCATCAGTGCGAGGAACTGACTTATCACTATGCGCATTGCATCTTGAGCAAACCAAGTATAACCCAGAATCGTCTAACAAATATTTGGTAAAATCATGTCCGTCTGATGGTGAATTACTATACGTAATGAGATCTCCACAGATATTCTCATAAACAATGTCATTACCTCTTGAGAAGGGGTAAGGGTGAGAATCAACACCGATTCTTTGATACCAAACGATGACTCCATTATTGCCTTGATTAAGATAATATGCAAGGTGACCATTTGTAATCCATTCCACGGCATAGCCAGAGGGCTTGCCAATCTTCAAAGAGGTACTTGTACCAGAAACATTCTTGAGATCGTAACTGTTAGGAATGGAATATTTCTTTTCTGATTGTTTACCTGAAAAGAATGCATTATCATATCCCCAATCTTGATGTAACAGTGGTACACTACCATTGTTCCAGCAATTTGCAAACGACAGTATACTTTGATCATCCCCAACAAAAGCACCTTGGTGGCTGTCATTATTGCTAGGACTTGAAATAGTAGCAATACTATAGCAGTTCACAAATGTAATTTGTACTCCTGTAGCACCCTTCCCGACAAATCCACCGATAAAACCATCACCCTTCACGTTGGCTTCGCTACCACAATTCTCAAATATAATGCTTCCAGAATTTACAGAAGCAACAAATGCACCTGCATTATTCCAATAATCAAGAGTAAAAGAACAACTTGAATCAATTATCAAATTCCTGAATGAAGCACCGTCACCTGCATTGGCAACAAAACCAATATTTAAGCCTTTTGATTTCAAATTTCTAATTGCATGTCCTTGTCCGTCAATGGCACCTATGAAAACATTATTCTTGCCAATAGGTTCCCAGTTATTAATGCTTGAGCAATCAATGTCATTTACAAGCACAGCAGAGATATCTGGTTTCGTCTTGGTTGCATTTGCAAAATCCAGCAACTCCTGCGCATTAGATATTTCCATATCTTTTGAGTAATCAATCGCTTCAAATACCGCATTGATTGTCTCGCTAACCCGGTTTTGAGACTGCGAGCATGTGATAGTGTATGTACCATCCTGAGCAACAGAAGCACCTGACAGATCCTGCCAACCTACGAATTTGTATCCAGCATTTGCCGTTGCAGACAAAGTAAAACTGATCTGCTCATCTTTTCCGACTTCACCCTGTACTGTCTTCTCCTTACTATTTCGCGTTTCACCATCAATCTTGATAGAGCCCGAACCATTTGGATTTACATTTACATTCAGAGTAGCCGCATACAAATATGTTTGATCCGTTTCGCCTTCTCGCACAAACTTAGCATACCACGTATATACGGGACGATTATTCGCATCCTCAGAAGCTGCGACTACCTGCTCAGACGATGTTGTTCTACCACTGTTAAAATTAGGGTCAGTATACCATCCCTCCAACTTATAGCCGACTATCGGTTCCGATTTCAGGTAATACGTATGTTTTCTTCTTGCACGATCCTGTGGCTGTTCAAATCTTTCTGCAGATTGAGCCCAATCATACTCACCAATTGTCACATATACTGCTCCGTTACGGTAGTTATTTCCCAATGAAACGATAGCCTTGGAATAATGCATGTTGACAGGACTAAATTTTGCATAGAGCGTCTTTTCTGTTCGATTATTCTCATCATGGGAGTAAGTAGTAAGCATGTATGTGTATACATCTCCTTCATTAGCAGTGCCCACAAAAACTGTACATTCCGGATCACTATACCAACCTGCGAATTCATAACCATCATCCGCTTTCGCATAAAGATAGAAAGGAAAATCAATACTACTTGCTCCTTGTCCATCGGCATTATACATCACCTCATCAGTAGGATTCTTATAATTGTCTTTACCCTCATTCTTATAGAAGTTGCACCCCACTTTAACAGAACCTTGTCCTTGTCCTATAGCAACAGTAAACTTAGCAAAAAAATGAGGATTATTGCCTTGACCGGTAGCCACAAGCGAGCATGCCATGAAACATGCCATAAATATACCTAAAAACTTAAAGATAATAGAGTTTTTCATAATCGAATTCAGTTTAATTTCAGTTAATTACTTTTTTGGGGACTATTTATTTGGTTGTTATCAATTATCCTGTCTGTAGAATTCGCATGTATGCAATGCAAAGATACTCTTTTATGCGGAACTGACAAAACAAAAATGCAAAAAACGCAAGTTAACAACATAAAAAACTCCGTTTTGCACAATTTACAGTCATTTTGAAAGAGCAAAATAAGCTCTTTGCTTAAAATCTTCTCCCTAAAGGGAGGGAAATGATAATAACTATACGAAGTTTGAAAACGAACTTGTTAACGAGACAAAATGTCTACTCACATTAAAAAGTTGTCAAAATACTCACATATGCTTTAAGCGATTTTTGGCAAGTCCATAGAATGATTGCCACATTGACTCATTATACACCATCTTGTACTTCCAACGGTTATGCCACCAGCGGATGGTCTTCTTGATTCCGTATTTCCATCGTCCCATCTTACGAATCCCAACACCATTCATCGGTAGCTCTGACTTCTCTGCATTTTTTTACTATTAAGGAATTCAAGTAGTAGTTCTATATTACTTTAATTCCTATAAATGATTATCATGACAATTATCATGCTTCATTTTGCCAATAAGGGAGCGGGGGTATACTTCACACAACCTCGTCCTGGCAAGAATGAGAAGATCTTCAAGGCATTGAAGTTTAAGACGATGACGGATGAACGTGACAAGGATGGAAATCTGCTTCCTGATGCAGAGCGCCTGACGCGTGTGGGAAAGTTTGTGCGTTCTACCTCAATAGACGAGCTTCCTCAGCTAATCAACATCCTAAAGGGTGATATGGCCTTCATCGGTCCTCGTCCATTGTTGGTGCAGTATCTGCCGCTATATAGCGAGGAGCAGCATCATCGCCATGATGTTACACCTGGTATGAGTGGTTGGGCTCAGGTGAATGGACGCAATAACATCACTTGGACTAAGAAGTTTGAACTGGATGTGTATTACGTCAAGCATATCAGTCTGTGGATGGATGTTCGTGTGTTCTTCACGACGATAAAGAAAGTCTTCTGTCGTGAGGATATCAACACACAGACTGGCCAGTCTGCCACTATGGATTATTTTAACGGATCTAATTAGCGTTGGCGTTGGCTTTAGCTTTGGCATTAGCGTTGGCATTAGTATGAGGGATTTCCGGAAGTATGATATATGGCTTAAAGCAGTGGACGTTTCAACTGTCATTTATGGCATTGTGTTAAGCTTCCCAAAATACGAGATATTTGGGTTGTCTGATCAATTGCGACGTGCTTCCGTTTCAATATCATCCAATATCGCAGAAGGATGTTCTCGGGATTCAGAAAAAGACTTTGCCCATTTTCTGGAAATGTCAATAGGTTCTGCATTTGAAGTCGAGTCCCAAATGAAGATTGCATGAAGATTGGTAGTTGGTGCACCATTGGTGCTGGTGCGGCTGTGGTGAGTTCCATAGAAGACGGAACCACTGCTGTAGGTGTGCCGGCGAAGTCTATCGGACGATAATATCTCGTTGTTTTAAGAATTGTCACGGCAATTAACTTCTTGCAGACAAGGTGCTTGCGGACATTTTTGCAAACATAGAACAGGCTGTACAAAATTAACAAAAAAAAAGAAATCCTAAAAAGAATAAATAAATATCAAATTAAAGTAAAACTATTCGTTTTTGTCACATCCCATTTACAAATTAAAACTAATAAGTGTGCTGACTTAACATCAGCACACCTAAAGAATATAAGATTAAATTCTTAACATTACCATTCGTTATCCCAAACGGAAGAACCACCAAAACCATGTTCTCTCTTTGCATCACCAAAATCGCCTTCAAGAACACCCCCAGAGCCTTCTCCATTTCCTTCATTAAAGTCGAGACTTTGTGATGTAGCAGCAATAACATCATCATCATCCAATTCAACGACACATAAAGAAGGTATAACATACTCTTTCAATACCATTTTTGTACCCTTTTAATATCTGAAAAAATCATTTATTTAACAAAGACTTTCTTTCCATTCACAATATATATGCCACGTGAAAGATTATATACTCGCTGACCTTGAAGGTTATACACCTTAATATCGTTGGAGTTCTCAACTACCATGATGTCATCCACACTAGTCTCATCGTCATCATTCATACCCTCGAAACATAC
>JAKSLO010000006.1 GCA_024401185.1 Bacteroidaceae bacterium
CTTAGGAAGTTAAAGGACGATACGTTTGTAAGATGCATTCAGGGAGCAAGACTTTCGTCCTTTAACTTCTTTAACTTCATTAACTTCCTAATAACTTCCATAAGGTGGAAAAGTTTAGTTACTCAGACCTCATAAGCTTTGTGTATGGGTTTATAGAGTGATGTGGATGGCTTGTATCCACTTTTTGTGCCATCTGATGGTAATTCATTCAACTTTCACAGTCTTCTGTGTTAGGGGGTTAAAGGAGTTGCTTTTTGCCCCTCTTCAAGCTCACTCCGCAATGACCGTGAACTCGGCACCGCTAGCAAAGCCGGCTCCGTTCTGGCTGCTGGTAGCCGTGAAGCGCAGATAGCGTGCCTTCTGAGGCTTCTGCAAGAGTACCTTCTTCTCCTTGAGGTTGTTCTCAAAGTTGCCTTCGGCTACGGCATCGCTCCATGTCTTGCCGTCCATTGAGAGCTGCAACCTGTAACCCTTGATGTTGCCGTTGACGCCTCCATCCTGACGGGGCAGGTAAGTGAACCCCTTGATGGTCTTCACCTCGTTGCAGTCAAAGTCGAGCCAATGGGGATAGGTGCCCATCGTGATGCTGTACATAGTGTGCCAGATGGTGGCAGGGTTGCCATCCACGATGTTGTTGGCAACCTCACCGTAGGGGCCTTCCTCGCTGCTCGCGTACACCACTTCAACGGGTACGGTCTCAATTCTCTCAAAGGTGGCGGTGGCCTTTACCTTCTCCTCACCCTCGTACCAAGCCGTGACGGTTCCACCGTTGCGCAGGTCGATGGGAGTACCATTGTAGATGATGCCGTTGACAGCCTTGGGAGCTTTGCCCTTTGCCCCCGTTGAACTACCTGACCCGCTTTTGCCCGTTCCATGGCTGATGGTGTAGAGGATGGGACGTGGCTCTTGATCCATTGTCTGTGCTTCACCCTCGCCGATGATGCTAACCTTGCCGGAACGGTCGCGAACGATGGTCACGGGGAAACGGTTTGTGGTACGTACATGTGCCTTGCCTTCTATCTTCTCGTTGGCTTTAAGCGGACGGATGATGTACTTGAACTGGTGTACGTTACCCTTCACGCAGTCCTCTTCCAACGGACCACCCTGTCCGCAGCTGTTGCCACCCAAACCCGTCACCTGACAATCCAGATGCAGGTAGGTGCCATCACTCTCAGGCAGTTCGTGGGGATGGCTGGCTAGTGTCATCTGCAAAGCGCTCCAGGGAAGGGCAGAGGTGCTCATCGTGGCATTCTCGCCATCAGCGATGAAGAGGACTCCGTTGCCAGCCTTATCGGTGAGTGCACACCAGCGCACATCCTCGCGGTTACCCATGCTCTGAGGCTTGGCGAAGTTCACAAACTGATCCTTGACAGTGCTCTTGTATGTGCCTACAAACGAACCCGTCTTGCGGTCGGCGTAGTTGTTCAAGGGGCCACGACCATAGTAGCTGTACTGGTCATACTGCTTGGGCAACTTCATCGCATAACCCAGTCGGGGCAGATTGAGGCTTGCGTCGCTGCTCACGATGCTGGTGGCCACGGAAATCGTTCCGTCTACGTAAACCGTGTAGCGGATGGTGCTGGTGAAGTGGAAGTCTTGCTCCGTCATCTCGCGTCCCTCTTGTATCATCTCGATGGGCTCACCAGCCTTACCGGGACGATGTACGGCACGCCCCTGACGGGTAGCCTGACTCACTACATTATATATAATACTTTTGCTGCCGTCCTCGTTGGCGAGCACGATGGGTTCGGCTGTAGCCTTGTGTTGCAGGTTGTACAGCCCGTTCTGAAACCATTGGTTCCAAGCCCAGTTGTCGTTGTCCACAGGAGCGCGGAAAGCATCCAACTTTGGGCCGTTGCCACTCTCGATTAGGTACTGGCCATCGTAATTGTAGAGGCTAAGGGAGCCGTTGCTGTCATCGAAGCTGAGGTTGAAGTTGGGGCCGGAGATGGCCGTCTCGGTGCCGCCACGGGTGACCTTGAGGAGACCCGACGGAGACCCGTCGGGAACGGTGGTAGAAGCGCTGGCTACTTCGCTTAAGGAGGCGAGCTGGGTGTCGTTGGTGATAGTGTCCTTATGGCCACCATCACATATCTTCAGCTGCTCAGCCATCTGCACGTAGCCGGCACGTGCCCAAGGTTTCTGCTCGGCTAAGCGGAACTCGACGTTGAGGTAGAGCTCGCCCTCCAGGCATTTCTTGCCCAATGTCAACTTGAAGGTTTGCGACTGGCGTGGATCGATATTACGGCCAAGCTCCAGCATTATGGCGTTAAGAGGTTCGCCGTTGAGGATGGGGATGGCGCTGATGTGATAGGTGTTGGGTGTGATGGGCTCAAAGTAGTTCTTGTTGAACACCTTGATTGTTATCTCTTTGGCTTGATGCGAGCCCTTGGTGATGTCTTTCACCTTTTCCAGCGTCACGTCCACATTCTGATACACCTTCTTCACCTCGAAATATTGTGGTTTGGGAGTGAAGTCGGGTAGCATTATGCCATTCATACAGAACATACCGTCGTTAGGCCAGTCGCCATGGTCGCCACCATAACCCATGTACTTGATGCCCTCGGGGGTGTAGGTGTCGATGGCTTGGTCCACCCAATCCCAGATGGCGCCACCGCAGAAGAAGTTTGTCGATTCTATAGCATCCCAATAGTCTTGCAGGTTGCCCAGCGAGTTGCCCATGGAGTGAGCATACTCAGAGATGTGGAAGGGATACTTGATGTCATATTTTCCCTTCACGGCACCCTGCACCCACGCCACCGAGGGGTACTGGTTGCTGCCCATGTCCACAATGTTGTTGTTGCGCTCGTACTGCACAGGACGACTCTTGTCGAAGGCCTTGATGGCCTCGTAGGCAGCCTTGAAGTTGTTGCCAGGACCTGCCTCGTTGCCGAGGCTCCAGATGACGATGCTGGGGTGGTTGATGTGTCCGTGCACCATCTCCATGTTGCGGGCCACGTGGGCAGCCTTCCACTCTTCGGGGTGGGAGAGTGAGGCATCGCCGTAGTAGTACTCGTGGCTTTCGAGGTTACACTCGTCTTCGAGATAGATGCCGTACTTGTCGCAGAGGTAGTACATATAGGGGTCGTTAGAGTAGTGCGACATGCGGATGTGGTTGATGTTGGCACGCTTCATGAGCATCACCTCCTCCTCCATCTGCTTGTGTGTGATGGCGTGACCTCGGTCGAGAGAGGTCTCATGGCGGTTGACACCCTTAAGCTTGACGGGTTTGTTGTTGACGTAGAAGTAACGTCCAGCCAGGCCGAACTCATCGTCCTCGGCCTTTGTGTCCTTGATCTCCACCTTGCACACGCCGAAGTAGGTAGAGACACATTCGATGGTCTTGCCCTTCTTGTCCTTCAGTTCGGCTACGAGGACGTAGCGATGAGGAGCCTCAGCACTCCATAGCTTCAACCCCTTTTCGATGCCCATCACAATCCCACCATTGAGTTGTGGTGCCATCATGCCACCTTGTATGCTTGATACAGGTTCTGTTCCATCTATCTCGTCGCTGTAGAGCTTTACGGGGTAGATGCTGAGGTCGTAGTTGTACTCCTTCTGTTTCTTCTTGCCGTTGTCGGCAATGCTGAGATCTACAGTCACGCCTGCTTTGTCGCCATCGATGCTCTTGGTGCGAACCACCAAGTCTTCTATCTTCACTTGGGGTGTTGAGGTCAGGTAGGTGCTGCGGAATATGCCGGGCAGACGGAACATGTCCTGCGCTTCGAGGAAGGAGCCGTCGCTCGAACGATACACCTCCACGGCCACCGTGTTTTCTGCATCTCTATTTATATAAGATGTGATGTCGAACGAAGCCGTATTGCGGCTGTTCTTCGAGAAACCCACGTACTTGCCGTTTATCCAAAGGTAGAAGAAAGAATCTACACCATCGAAGTTGATGGTGATGTTGCGCCCATCCCATCCTGCAGGCACATTAAACGTGCGACGGTACGAACCCACCTCGTTGGGATACTTGTAGGTGGTGTAGCGCTCGTCCTTGGGTTGGCGCATCACACCTTTCTTCCAGTCGCCTACTGCAATCTCGTGATAGAACATCACAGGTTGGTTTACATAGAGGGGCACGCCGTACTTCATCTCGCCATGCTTGCCCAATCCTTGTACGTTCCAGCAGCCAGGCACCTCTATGTCGTCCCATCCCGATACGTCGTAGTTCGTCTCGTAGAACTTGACGGGACGGTCGTCTGGCTTGGCCACCCAATGGAATTTCCACATACCGTTGAGCGAGACGTAGTACTGGCTGGCTTCGGGAAGTACCTTTGTGGCCGATGCCTTGTCGGCAAAGTGGAACATATAGGCGGTGGGTTGCAGTTTGTTGAGCGAGAGTCGCTCGGGCGACTGCCATTCCGTTCCGTCGGGCTCCTGTGCAGAGGTGGAGTATTCAAAACCTTGCAAACCTTGCGATGTCTTAGGGGTGAGGTCGTCTGCCCAGACAGAGGCAGTCAGGCATAGAAATGCAAAGGTGAGTATTTTCTTCATATTGGGCATTTTTCAATTTTTGGGGGTAAAGATACGAATAAGCGGGCAAAAAAACAAATTTATCCGTTTTTTTCCTTGTTTTCTCCTTACTTTTGTCTTATGTTCGCATTAGGTTCACTCACAGTTCACTCACAGTTCTCCACGAATTTGTGTAGGAACACTGAGTGCACCTTGAGTGCAGCGTGAAGGAAAAGGGTACATGCCAGATTCCGAACTACATTGAAAACTCGGCGTCTCAGCGTCTTTGCGTTTAAATCTGAAGAAAGCAAAAATCAGCGAAGAGGGGGGCTTTTTAGACCTTGTGCCATGACAACAGACATCCGGGACGGCGATTGCCGCAGTTGCTTGATATAAATCAATTTGCGGGTCGAATAATGCGCATAGAACCCTTAAAAACGGGGGTGTGATTGACATAAATCAAGATAAACGCACATTTTTGCAGATTTCGCGCAATAATTATTGCCAATACGCAAAAAGGCCGTAACTTTGCAGTGTCAAAAAGAAACACAGAGGTGTTCTTCACAGAGAATTCAATTAGGTAATGATATAAAGATACATACACAGAAACAGAATGCTACAATGGACGTAGCGAATAGGTGTTGGTTGATTAAAGGTAGAAAGATTAAGATAATCAAAAAATCGACGCAGATTCAATAAGGTGTTAGAATAAGGTTAAAGATTAGATATATTAGTTTTGGATTAAGGTTAGTTTGGTATCAGTTTTGTTCAAGGTAAAGGTTAATTACTTATAGAGAAAAAGCATACGTTGAAATAAAGCAAAGCTGATAAAAGAAAAAGAATTAGTTAGGTTAGTTAGTTTTAAGGTTAAGATTGATTTGTAAGATTCAAATTAAATTGCTGTTAAGAGCGTTCTTTTGGGAAAAAGGATGCTCTTGTTGTTTTTAAGCCTCCCTACCCCCGGCTTTTGACTTCAGCCAAAATGCAGGGAATAAGAGTAATGCTGAAATAACAAGCTTATTATAGCTTGCCACCAGCGATAGCGGACATAAACCATGCATAGTTCCAAAAAAAGGAACCTCTTTGTTTGCTTATTCATCATCTATTTCGTACCTTTGTACCCAAAATAAAAATAAATAAGGTATGAAAGAGTACAATTTTAGAGAAATTGAGCAGAAATGGCACCAGAACTGGGTGGCCAACAAGACTTATAAAGTGACTGAGGATGAGAGCCGTAAGAAGTTCTACGTCCTCAATATGTTTCCCTATCCCAGCGGTGCTGGTTTGCATGTGGGCCACCCTCTTGGCTATATTGCCAGCGACATCTATGCACGCTTCAAGCGTCTGCAAGGCTACAACGTGCTGAACCCCATGGGCTATGATGCCTACGGTTTGCCCGCAGAGCAGTATGCCATCCAAACGGGTCAGCATCCCGAGGTGACCACCTTTGCCAACATCGACCGCTATCGTGAGCAGTTGGATAAGATAGGCTTCTGCTTTGACTGGGATCGCGAGGTGCGCACCTGTGCACTCGGCTACTACCATTGGACTCAGTGGGCTTTCCAGAAGATGTTTCAGTCATGTTTCAGCCTCACCCCCCTTACCCCCTCTCCCAAAGGCGAGGGGGAGATGCTAGGCGGAAAAGCACGTCCTATTGCTGACTTGGTAGCATACTTCGAACAAAATGGTACCGAAGGACTTGAACAGTATGGCGTTGCTTGCAGCGAGGAGTTGAACTTTACCGCTGAGGAGTGGAAGGCTATGGACGAGAAGCAGAAGAGCGACGTGCTGATGAACTACCGCATAGCCTTCCTGGGTGAGACGATGGTGAACTGGTGCCCTCAGCTGGGTACTGTGCTTGCCAACGATGAGGTGGTGGATGGCGTCAGCGTTCGTGGCGGTTTCCCCGTAGAGCAGAAGAAGATGCGCCAATGGTGCCTTCGCGTAAGTGCCTACGCTCAGCGTCTGCTTGACGGATTGAACACCATACAATGGAGCGACTCCATCAAGGAGACCCAGAAGAACTGGATTGGCAGAAGCGAGGGTACCGAGGTGCTGATCAAGACTACCGAGGGTGCAGAGTTTACCATCTTTACCACCCGTGCAGATACTATGTTTGGCGTGACTTTCTTCGTGCTGGCTCCCGAGAGCGAGTTGGTTGAGCAGGTGACTACCGCCGACCAGAAGGCTGAGGTGGAGAAGTACCTGAGCTATGTGAAGAGCCGTACCGAGCGTGAGCGTATGATTGACCATACCGTGACGGGTGTGTTTAGTGGTGCTTACGGTATCAACCCCATCACCGGCGACAAGTGTCCCATCTATATTGCAGAATACGTTTTGGCTGGCTATGGTACCGGCGCTATCATGGCCGTACCTGCTCACGATAGTCGTGACTATGCCTTCGCCAAGCATTTCGACTTGCCCATCGTGCCTCTGGTTGAGGGTGCCGATGTGAGCGAGGAGAGCTACGATGCCAAGGAGGGTATTGTGACCAATAGTCCTGCCGAGGGTAAGGTGGCTGTCGAATACGATGGCGAGAGCCTCTGCCTGAACGGCAAGACCATCAAGGAGGCCATTGCTGAGACCAAGCGCTTCGTGAAGGCTCATAACCTGGGTCGTGTGAAGGTGAACTACCGTCTGCGTGACGCCATCTTCAGCCGTCAGCGCTACTGGGGTGAGCCCTTCCCCGTATATTACAAGAATGGCATTCCCACGATGATTCCCGAGGAGTGTCTGCCCATCGAACTCCCTGCTGTGGAGAAGTTCCTTCCCACCGAGACAGGTGAGCCCCCATTGGGCAATGCCACCAAGTGGGCTTGGGATGAGGCTAACAAGAAGATTGTGGATAATGCCCTCATCGACAACAAGACCGTGTTCCCCATCGAACTCTATACCATGCCTGGTTTTGCTGGTTCAAGCGCTTACTACCTGCGCTATATGGACCCCCAGAACAACGAGGCGCTCATCAGCGAGAAGTGTGCCGACTACTGGCAGAATGTTGACCTCTACGTGGGCGGTTCGGAGCATGCTACCGGTCACTTGATCTATTCGCGTTTCTGGAACAAGTTCCTCGTTGACCTGGGTGTCAGCAAGAAGGAAGAGCCTTTCCAGAAGCTTGTGAACCAGGGTATGATTCAGGGCCGTTCCAACTTTGTGTACCGCATCAAGGATACCAATACCTTCGTCTCTCTGGGTCTTAAGGATCAGTATGATACCACTCCCATCCATGTTGATGTGAACATCGTGAAGAACGATGTGCTCGATACTGATGCCTTCAAGGCTTGGCGTCCTGAGTATGCTACCGCCGAGTTTGTCCTGGAAGATGGCAAGTACGTTTGCGGTTGGGCTATCGAGAAGATGTCGAAGTCAATGTTCAACGTGGTGAACCCCGACATGATTGTAGAGAACTATGGTGCCGACACCCTTCGTCTGTACGAAATGTTCCTCGGTCCTGTAGAGCAGTCAAAGCCCTGGGACACCAATGGTATTGACGGTTGCTTCCGCTTCCTGAAGAAGTTCTGGGCGTTGTACTGGGGTAAGGATGACCAGTTGCAGGTGACCGACAGCGAGCCTACAGCCGACAACATGAAGACCTTGCACAAGCTCATCAAGAAGGTTAGTGCCGACATCGAGGCATTCTCATACAATACTTCTATCCCTGCCTTCATGGTAGCCACCAGCGAGTTGGCTCAGCAGAAGTGTACCAGCAAGAAGGTACTCGAACCTCTGGCTGTACTTATTGCTCCTTTCGCTCCCCATATTGCAGAAGAACTCTGGGAGGCAATGGGTCACACCACCAGCGTGTGCGATGCCCAGTGGCCCGAGTTGGATGAGAAGTATCTGGTAGAGAGTACCGTCAAGGTGGGTGTACAGTTCTGTGGTAAGGTGCGCTTCACCATGGAGTTTGCCGCCGACGCTACCTCGCAGCAGATGATTGACCAGGTAATGGCTGCAGAAGAGAGCCAGCGCTACCTTCAGGACAAGCAGGTGGTGAAGACCATCGCTGTGCCCGGTCGTATCGTCAACATCGTTGTGAAGTAAGTTGATGAATTGAGAACGGCAATTCAATCAATTCGGGCAATTTCATTAGGGTGAGAAATATGCTTTATTTGAATTGCTTTCGTTGTTTGAATTGTCGTTCAAAATGAATCATCTTGCCCAAAAGACACGTAGTACATTGAAAAACACAAGGATTATGGGAAATACTGTCTTTACCAAACAGAATGTGTGGACCTTTTTAAAGGACTTTTTCTCCATAAACTTAGGTATGGCGGTTTATGCTTTTGGGTGGGCCGTCTTCCTGCTTCCTTATAAGATACCTACTGGAGGCATGGCCGGTTTAGCGGCTATCTTCCAGTATGCTTCGGGATTCCCAATGCAGTATAGCATCCTGATGGCCAATGCCTTTCTGCTGATGGTGGCATGGTGGCAGTTGGGACCTAAGTTTGCATTAAAGACGGCCTATGCTGTGGTGGCCATGTCGTTCTACTTGCAACTGGGTCAGGACGTGATGACCGATGATAATGGTATGCTGCTCAAGGTGCTCGACGAGGGACAGGACTCCATGGCTTGCATCCTCGGAGCCATCTTCAATGGTCTGGGCATCGGATTGGTGTTCCTGGCAGGTGGAAGCACGGGTGGTTGGGATATCGTGGCAGCCTTGGTCAACAAGTACCGCAACATCTCGCTCGGTCGTGTGATGCTCTACCTTGACTTCTTCGTCATAGCATTGTGCTGGCCTTTGTTCCACGAATGGAGAATGGTGGTTTTCGGTTACGTTACGCTGTTCATCTACACCTTCTCGTTCGATATGCTGCTCAACAGTTCGCGCCAGGATGTGCAGTTTACCATCTATAGTGTGGAGCATGAGAAGCTATGTGCTGAGATCAACAGGCAGACGGGGCACACCATGACCTTGATGATGGGTGAGGGTGGATATACGCACAATGGCATGAAGGTGATTGTGGTTGTAGTGCATAAGCGCGAAACCGTCAAGGTGCTTCGTCTGATACATGCCATCGACCCTGCAGCCTTTGTTACACAACATCGAGTGGAGGGTGCCTACGGATTGGGCTTCAATGCCATTAAACCTTAAGCCTCGTCGTCAGCAAATAAAAAGTTATCATAAAAAGTTCACATCACAAAGTGTACCAACTTAATTTTTTATCATCACTTAATAACCAACCCATAAAAAAGTCAATCTTTCATTCGGGGAATAAAAGAAAATAATCGTAGAGTATGAACAAGAAAGATATTGCAGGAATAATTCGCGACTACACGTTTATGTTGGTCGGCATAGCCTTTTTTACTATAGGCTATACTTGCTTTATGCTTCCTTACGAGATTACGAGTGGTGGCATGGGTGGTGTGGCAGCGCTCATCTTCTATGCAACAGGTTTTCCTGCCCAGTATGGCTACTTCATCATCAACCTGATACTGCTTAGCGTGGCTTTCTGGATAATGGGGTGGCGCTATACGGCCCGTACATTGGTGGCTAACGTCATCATTTCGTTTGGTATCGGCTTGTGCCAGGATTTGATAACACAACCTGATGGCACGCTCTCAAAATTGGTTGGCGATGAGATGTTTATGGCTTGCGTTCTGGCAGGATGCTTTGAAGGGGTGGGATTGGCACTTGTCTTCCAATCAGGAGGCAGTACGGGAGGCTCCGACATCATAGCATCGTGCATCAACAAGTATCGCGACATGCAGTTGGGACGCATCATGCTTTTCATCGACCTCATCATAGTGGGATGTGGGTACTTTGTGGTTCACGATGTTGAGAAGATGTTGGTAGGTTACATCGCCATGTTTATCTCAATGACTGTACTTGACTATGTGCTCAATTCTGCCAATCAGAGTGTACAGTTTACTATCATCAGTTCCCAATACAGCGAGATAGCCGACTCGGTAAACCGCCATTTGGATCGTGGTGTGACGGTGCTCAATGGTTCTGGATGGTATAGCAAGGAGGAACGACAGGTGCTCCTCATCCTGGCCAAGAAGCGAGAAAAGCGTCGTATCATGCAACTCATCCGTTACAAGGATCCCTCAGCCTTTGTCTCGGTAAGTAATGTGGAAGGCGTGTTTGGTGAGGGATTTGACAGAATAAAGAATTAAGGAAAAAATACCTTTCCTTCAACCCCTTTCTTCCAGGACGAGGAGTAATAAGGGAGAAGAGGTGAGGTTCAATAAATATTATTGATGAATAATTAAGATATGAAAGATAATAATCAGCATAATGTAGCTACTCCCCTTCCTAAAAAGGAGGGGCAAGGGGGAGCGTCTTCCTCTCTCATCATGGCCACTAACAATGAACATAAGCTGCGCGAGATTCGTCAGATACTGGGTGACCGCTATGAAGTGAAGGGCTTGAAGGAAATTGGTTGCTTTGAGGATATACCCGAGACAAGCAACACGCTTGAGGGGAATGCCTTGCAGAAGGCAAAATACGTGTATGAACACTTTGGATTAGATTGTTTTGCCGACGATACTGGGTTGGAGGTGGATGCACTTGATGGTGCTCCAGGCATCTATACCGCACGCTTTGGCGCCATGAATGGTTATGGCGACAGCCATGACTCGGACGCCAACATAGCATGTCTGATTGATAAATTGAAGGATGCACCTTCAAGAACGGCACGTTTTCGTACCGTTATTGCACTTATTCAAGGAGGTGAGGAACATCTCTTTGAAGGTATCGTCGAGGGTGAGATATTACCTAAGCGTTGCGGTACAGACGGCTTTGGTTACGACCCTATCTTTGCACCCACCGAGGCAGGCATGAGCTTTGCTGAGATGGGGCCTGCTGAGAAGAATCGCATCAGTCATCGTGGACGTGCTACGCAGAAACTGGTAGAGTTCTTGTCAACCAGTAATTCATAACCCGTAATTCTCATACAGGCAGATTTATGAAGCACATTCTACATATACTATTGTGTGTGATGTCACTTCTTGGAGTGGCAAAGCATGACCTTTCTGCCCAGGTATTGGGAGAGTGGAAGGTTTATCCTTCTTACCAGATAGCCACGCAGAATCTTACTGTAGGTTCACGCGTCTATTCGTTGATGGATGGCAACTTGCTCTGCTACGACTCTGAGGATGAAAGCGTAAAGCTCTACGATTGTCTCAATACGCTTAATGATGTGCACATCAATTTTATAGCCTATAGTGCTGATGTCAAGCGTCTGCTTTTGGTTTACGAAAACGAAAACATTGACCTCTTGGACCTTGATGACCACTCATTCAACATTTCCGCTTTGAAGGATAAGGCCATCAACAACAAGGATGTGACTTGTGTGTCTGTATATGGACACATGGCTTATCTGGGTACCGGGTTCGGTGTGGTGTCCGTTGATATGAAGGAAGGTGTGATAAGCGATACCTATCGACTGGGTGTGAGCGTGAGTTGTCTTGCTGCATCCGACAAGGCGTTGTGGGTAGGGTGCTCTAAAGGTTTGTATTCTTCTGCATGGGATAATGTAGAGATACACAACCTTTCTACTTGGACCTTGCAAGGTGGTGCCGACAATTGGAGAGCCTTGGTGACCTCTCCAGAGGGAGTGTTTGCCATGAACAATAGCGCAGTTTTGCACGTTGGTGAAAATAAGACTGAGACGGTAAAGAAAGGTTGGTATGCTTTCATGAAAGGACTTGACAATGAAAAGATATGCTTTGGAAATGCAAATGAGATAAACTTGTGCGCTCATGATGCTGCCCCTAAAACCTATAGGTTCAGCAATACTTGGAAAGATGTCTCTTTGGGTAAGTCGAATCTTTATTGGGTAAGCGAAGGCAATGATGGATTGAGGCCTTACAAACTTTCTGACGACGGGTTTGTGATGGGAAATGAAGTCATTCAGCCTAATAGCCCTCGTCGTGACCTATTCTATCGAATGCACTATGATACTGATGGCAACGGGGGATATCGTCTGTTAGTGGCTGGTGGCATCAATACCTATCTGGGCGTGTATCATCCTGCAACGGCCATGTTGTACGATGGAGAGAAGTGGACGTATCTTGACGAAAAGACACCCGCTTTAGATTACCCCGAACTGTACCATTGGAATACCTCTGACATCGTGCAGGATCCTGCTAATACGAATCATCATTTTGCCAGCCCATACCGAACGGGTTTGTATGAATATCTTGATGGCAAGCTAACAGCCTTGTACAATTGTTGGAACAGTCCTTTGCAATCCATCCTGCCCAATAACGCTAACTACAAGAATTACGTCAGTGCCACTTGTCTGGAGTACGATATGGATGGCAATCTGTGGATGTGCAATCAAGAGACCGACACCATTATCCGTGTACTTACGCCTCAGCGTAAATGGCTCTCACTATATTACCCTGAGATAGCAGGACAGACACAATGTGACGGTTACCTCTTCTCGTCTTCTGGCATTCATTTTCTTACATGTCGTCGTATGAGTGGACGTGGTTTCTTTGGCTTCCATACCAACGGAACCATCGGCAATACACGTGATGACAAGCATTTGTTGCGCTCCAATATTGTTAATCAAGATGGTACGAGTTATTTGCCAGAGGATTTCCATTGTATGGTAGAGGATCTTGGTGGTCGTATCTGGTGCGGTACCAACCGAGGTTTGTTTGTCATTGATCATCCTTCTAAGTTCTTTGACAGCGACTTCTGCTTCACGCAGATAAAGATTTCCCGTGATGATGGTTCTGGTCTTGCTGACTATCTGCTTAATGGTGTGGATGTGAAGTGCATCGCCGTGGATGGTGGTAATCGCAAGTGGATAGGCACGGAGAGTGACGGTATCTATCTGGTGAGCGCAAATGGTACCGAGATGTTGCACCATTTCTTGCCCGATGATTCACCTCTGCTTTCGCGAAATGTGCAATGTATTGCCGTGCATCCTAAGACAGGTGAGGTAATGATTGGTACGGACAAAGGATTGTGCAGTTTCATGGGCGATGCCACAGAGGCAGAGGATGAACTTGTTGAAGATAACGTCATAGCATATCCCAACCCTGTCCGTCCCGACTATACTGGTCATATTCGTATTGATGGACTTGTCTTTGATTCAGAGGTGAAGATTTGCTCTACCACAGGACAGTTGGTTTGGAGTGGTCGTTCGGAAGGAGGAACCTGCACTTGGAATGGTTGCAACCAACAAGGCAAGCGTGTGGCAAGTGGCATTTATCACGTTGTGTCCAATACTCCCGATGGCAACAAAGCCGTTGTGACACGTATTGTAATGATTAAGTGACGTACTGAGTAGGGTATTCGATGAAACAATAGAAGTGTGAAAAAGTAAGATGGAGGTTCGCAGAAGAGCCTCCATCTTGTTTTTGCCTTATTCCTAACCTCTCTTTTTCATCACGGCATTTATGACACGGATGCTGCTGACAAGTTTGCCCGTTGAGGTGAAGACGTCCACGTTCCACACATGGCTGCTACGCCCTAAATGGACGGGGGTGCATACGGCACGTACCGTATCGCCCTCGTGTGCTGAGCTGACGTGATTGCCGCTGACCTGCATTCCCACAATGGTTTCGTCGGGTTTGCATGCCACCAAACTACCCAATCCGGCTACCGTCTCAGCCAATGCCAGGGTGGCACCACCATGAAGAATGCCGAAGGGCTGACGATTGCGATGGTCAACAGGCATGGTTGCCTCCACTCGTTCGGGAGAGGCGAAGGTGTACTGGATGCCCAGGTTGCCCATGAGGGTGTTCTTGGATTGTGCGTTTAGTGCGTCGATGGGTATCTCGGTTGTCTGTGCCTCAGCCACGATGGCTCGCTCTATGGCCAGGGCGGCGCCATCTTCGTCGTTGCTTAGCGTGGTGAAGTCGGCACATCTGCGTACTCCCTCGGTGGCATTGGCCATGGCAATGCCCGTGCCCGCCATCTGTATCATGTTGATGTCGGCAGCTCCATCACCAATGGCAAGTACTTCTTCCATGCCGATGCCCATCTTCTGCACCAAGGCGCTCATGGCGTAGCTTTTACCCACTTGGTAACCTACAACTTCGAGCATGTAGGGGTTTGAGTGTATGGTGTCCATCACACCATTCAGGTGGCGTTGCATGTGCTCTTCCAATCCAGTCAGCTCCTGCTCGTCATCGCTGAACAGCATGATCTCGCTTGGCCAATCTTCAATGGACATGCTGATTTGTTCAACCTGTCGCAGCTTCATACCATTCATCTCTGCCTCGTCCTTGACGTGTGGATTGCCAATGTTGGTGCTTACCACCTCATCGCCATCATAATAGGCCATGGTCATGCCTGTCTTGCCGGCCTTCTTCTCCAGGTAGGGAATCATCTGTGGATCGATGGTTCGCTCAAAAAGAACCTCGCCTGTACGGGCACTCATCACCTGAGCACCATTGTATGAGATGATGTATCCGTCGTGTGAACTAAGGTCGAGTGCCTTGGCCAGGGCCAGTATGCCGTATGTGGGGCGACCAGAAGCCAAGGCAACCTTGATGCCCATGGATTGAACCTTGCGCAGGGTGATTACGGTGCGCTTTGTCACTTCGCGTTGGCTGTTGAGCAATGTGCCGTCAACATCAAGAACTAATAGCTTGTATTTCATAGTATTATATTTTTTGTAATATCAATGTTATAAATAAATAATGTAAGAACTTGTTTCTATTCCGTCAGCACCACGCACACTTTGTCTTGGTAGTCGCGTCCCACGGCAGCCTTGGAGATGCCTTGGTTCATGATGCTGAATGCGAGGGTGTGTCCGGAGCTGTGGGTGCAATAACCCGACAAGGTGCTGACGCCTGTCACGGTACCCGTCTTGGCATGTACGTTATTCTCGGCCGGGGTGCCTGTCATGCGTTTAGACAACGTGCCGTCAACACCTGCAATGGGCAGGGCAGGGTAGAGCGCATCGAAAATGCGCTTGTTGCGGTATGCGTGGCGCAACAGCATGAGCAAGGCATTGGGCGAGATGTAGTTGTAGAGCGACACGCCACTTCCGTCGGCTATGACGTAGTTGGAGGGGTTGAGCCCTGTCTTGCGTATCACCCCTTCGGCCTTGGCCGAACAATCCTTGCGCTTTACCTCTGATAGATTCTTCTTGCCTGGAAGTTGCCAGAACAGGCTTTCTGCCAGCATGTTGTCGCTTTTCTTCATCATAGGCACCAGCACCTCTCCCAAGGTCCATTCGCGACTCTCGCAGTAGAGCGTGTCGGCATTGTATCGTTTGCCACCAGCGTCAAATTCTGTTATGCCGGTTTCCTCGTCGTCCCAGCACCATCCCCATCCGGGTTGCAGTAGGGTAGGCGTGTAGCGATAATTGGTGCCAAGGATGTCTAAGGCGGAAATGGCGGTAACGAGCTTCTGGTTGCTGGCAGGACGGATTCGTTGGTTAGAATTGACGGCATAGAGCATACAGTCATCGGTAAGGTCGAAGACGCAAAGTCCCAGAAGAGTTGTCTCGAATAGGTCGATGCTGGTAAGCGAATCGAGGCGTGCCTGCAAGGCACCTTGCCATGTGGAAGCCTCCCTGCGTGTCACCTTGTTTATGTTGGCGCGTGAGGAGGTGTAGATGGCAAGCGTGTCGGGCTCTATGGATAGTGGCCGGGTGTCGATGGTGTGCTGTACGACGACTGATTGTGAAGGCACATCCTGCACATTCTGCACTTGCCTTCTTGTGTGACATGACACCATCAAAAACAGAGCCAATATGAGTGAAAAATACTTTCTTGTGGTCATATTTGTTATTTTGATACGGCAAAGTTAATGTTTTTTTTATAAAATGCAAATATAATGGTACAACCAATTGTTTTTTTGTGTAGATTTGTAATCTAAAAAGGATGTAGCGAAGTTTTATGGGATTATTGTTTCAGTCATGTCTTGTAAACTTCGTGTAATTTAGAGATAAAATCGTCAAATTTAAAATAAGGAAGATGATTCGTAAATTTGATTTCCTCATTATCGGTGGCGGTGTTGCCGGTATGAGTTTTGCGCTGAAGGTCAGTAAAAGCGGAAAAGGTAAGGTGGCCATAGTGTGTAAGACCACCCTTGACGAGGCAAATACAGCCAAGGCTCAGGGTGGAATTGCTTCGGTTACCAACCTGAAGATTGACAATTTCGAGAAGCATATTCAGGACACCATGGTGGCTGGTGACTACATCAGCGACCCTGCTGCCGTGGAACAGGTGGTGCGTAATGCACCTGCCGGCATTGATGACCTTGTGCGCTGGGGTGTCAATTTCGACAAGAACGAAGAGGGAGAGTTTGACCTCCATCGCGAGGGCGGTCACTCGGAATTCCGCATTCTGCATCATGCTGATGATACGGGTTTCGAGATTCAAAGAGGATTAATGGAGGCAGTTCGTCGTGACAAGAATATCACCATTTTGGAGAACCATTATGCGGTGGAGATTATCACCCAGCATCATCTGGGCATAGAGGTTACGCGTCGCACACCCGATATCGAATGTTATGGTGCCTACATCCTGGATCCCGATACCCAGAAGATTGACACCTTCTTGTCTCGTATCACGCTGATGGCTACAGGTGGCACGGGTGCCGTATATGCTACCACCTCCAATCCCAATATTGCCACGGGCGATGGTATCGCTATGGTTTATCGTGCCAAGGGAACCGTGCAGGACATGGAGTTTGTGCAGTTCCATCCCACCGTGCTCTATAATCCTGCTGAGACCCATCCCGCTTATCTTATTACGGAGGCTATGCGTGGCTATGGTGGCATCTTGAAGCTACCCAATGGCGCAGAGTTCATGCAGAAGTACGACAAGCGTCTGTCGTTGGCTCCTCGTGACATTGTGGCTCGTGCCATCGACCGCGAGATGAAGATACACGGATTGACTCATGTTTGTCTGGATGTAACCCATAAGGACCCTGAGGAGACGAAGCACCACTTCCCCAACATCTACGCCAAGTGTTTGAGCATCGGCATCGACATTACCAAGCAGATGATTCCTGTTTGTCCCAGTGCCCATTACATGTGTGGTGGTATCAAGGTGGACTTGAATGCGGAATCGAGCATACATCGTTTGTATGCTGTGGGTGAGTGTTCTTGCACCGGTTTGCATGGCGGAAACCGTCTGGCCAGCAATTCGCTCATAGAGGCTGTGGTGTATGCAGATGCAGCCGCTAAGCATTGTGTGCAGGTAATTGACCAGTATTCGTTCAACGACAAGGTTCCAGAATGGAATGACGAGGGTACAATGTCGAACGAAGAAAAAGTACTCATTGCCCAGGACATGGTAGAGGTAGGGCAAATTATGTCGAACTATGTGGGTATTGTGCGTAGCGACTTACGTCTGAAACGTGCGTGGACACGTCTTGATTTGTTGTACGAGGAGACGGAGGAACTCTTCAAGCGTGTGAAGCCGACAAAGGACATCTGTGAATTGCGCAACATGATCAACGTGGGTTACCTCATTACGCGTCAGGCTATTGAACGAAAGGAAAGCCGTGGCTTGCATTACACGGTCGATTATCCCAAGCACGCTTACGATCAAAAATAAAATTAAATAAATTTTTGTGGCAATGTGATTCAGAAGCTAAGGAATTGGTATTTATGTTGATAGATACTCCTTAACTTCTGAATTTTCATAGTAAAAAACATTATTTTATAGTTTTTTGCCATTTTCTTGTAACTTTTTTGTTTATCAATCGTCTACCTTATAGAGTGATGAAAGAAATACGGTTTCGCGACGACATACTGCCACTCAAGGACAAACTATTTCGCCTTGCTCTTCGCATTACCCTCAATCGTGAGGAAGCGGAAGACATTGTGCAAGATACTTTGCTGAAGATGTGGGAACGACGTGAAGAATGGTCTCAGATAGAATCATTGGAAGCTTTCTGCATGACTATGTGCCGTAATCTGGCGCTCGATCGTAACGGAGCTGCAAGGCGCAGCAATCTTCCTCTTAATGAGGATATCGATGCTCCTCCTTCGCTTGTGACTCCACTCGATGAACTGGATAGGCGACAAAGAATAGAAGCTCTGCAACAGTTTATTGATGGCCTTCCGGAACAATGGCGCAGCATAATGCTGCTACGAGAGACCGAAGGAAAGCGTTACGACGAAATAGCCAACATTCTGGGCATTAGCGAAAGTCAGGTTAAGGTTTACCTGCATAGGGCTCGCACCCGACTTCGTGAACAAATGTCAAAACTCGACGGTATTGTCAAATAAAAATTCAAAAATGGATTACAAGTACATCGAACAACTGCTTGAACGTTACTGGAACTGCGAGACTTCGCTCCAGGAGGAAAGCATCCTGCGTAACTTCTTTGCGCAGAGCAACGTTCCCGAGCATCTCAAGGCTTATCAAGATGTTTTCTTGTGTCAGGAGAAGGCATCGGAGGAACATGTTTCCGATGATTTCGATGAACGAATCTTAAAGGTAATTGAGGCTAAAGACAAAGAGGTTTCACAAACCTCTGTCAAGGCGGTTCCTTTACGTGCCAGTTATGGCATTCGTCCATTTTTCAAGGCTGCTGCCGTAGTGGCTGTGGTGTTGAGCATCAGTATGGCTGTGCAGCAGGCTATTGATGACCAAAGCCAAACGTCGAATGTCGTGACTTTGCCCCCTGCAGTTGTTCCCGCAGCTCCCGAAACTGCCTTTGATGGCAACGAGGCTAAGCCTGTGGTGGACAGCCTTAAGGTAAATGATGCTGATTACACCATTCAGAACCAGCAAAGGTCTGAATAGTCATCACAGTTAATTTGTATTTTATGCTTTTTCTATAAACTGTTAGTAGTTAATCTAAACCAAAGAGCGTGTCAAACTTGATGTTTGAATAACGCAAAAGAAAGGGTGGCCGTGAGGTCGCCCTTTTCTTTTGTGCAAAAATATAGTGGAAATATGTGTGCTTACTTGATTAGCGATGCTGCAATTGCCGTAGGACGAGTTGTGTCGCTTGTGGTAATATTGGCTTTAACGTTGTTGGCGCCAAAATGAAACTGTATATTGCAGGAGGTCAACCAATTGATGTAGTGTAGTTGTAGTTGCAAGTCGTCATCACCTTGCCATGCATAACTTGCAGAGGCATAGAACGGTGGTTTGATGTTGCTAAACTCGTTTTTAAAACTTCTTATATTAAGAGGCTTGCCTTTGATCTCATTCAAATGCCAGTTTCGATAGCCAAATGTCATGTTAAATGTCTCGCCCGACTCGGTCGTGACGACAGCTTCCATGATAGGATTCATAGCGAGTTGATTGCCTTTTACCTCAAAGGCTATTTCCTTCCATTTCAAGATGTTGCTTCCTAATCGTACACGGAAGGGAAATATTCTTTTGGGGTTGTTGGCTCTTCCACGAACTGGCGTGAGTCGATAGCGTGAGTTTTGCAGTATTTTAAGTTCAGCACTGGCAGGTAAAGGCTTATTGCTGCTCTTGCGTGAAAGGTTCCATACCATTTTGTGCTCAAGGTTGGCATTTCCTCGCATACATTGAGTCATGGCCACTACCATCTGACGGTCGGGCACGATATAAATGAATTGTCCGTATGCACCATCGCATCTTACCATGCCCGGATGATCCATAATCCATATCTGATACCCGTATTTTGTGCCGCCTGTATTGGTGGCTCTATGCTTCATCATTTCGTTAACCCACTCACTTGACACCAGTTGGTTGCCATTCCATTCGCCTTTCTGCAGCAGAAGTTGACCGAATTTTGCCATTGATTCCAATTGCAGATATAATCCCCATCCTCCACAGGTGATGCCTTCGGGCGATTCCTCCCAAGCTACTTGCGTAATTCCCATTGGTGTGAAGATGCGGTCGCGCAACAAGGCAAAGAGTGTTTTTCCGGTTACCTTTTGCACTACAGCAGCCAACAGATATGAGTCTATGCTGTCGTAGGCAAACTTCTTGCCGGGCAGATTAGTCATACGATGGCTTAGGTAGGCTTTTACCCATTCTGTTTCGACGGTTCGCATTTTTGTGTCAATGGGTAATCCTGACTGCATGGTGAGTAGGTTTTCTATGGTAATAGCTGCAAGTGAATCTCCTATAATTGGGGGAAGCATTGTAGAGTCAACAAGATTGACAAGCTTGTCGTCAAGTTTGAGCAAACTGTCCTGGATGCAAAGTCCAATGCCTACTGCTGTAAACGTTTTGGAACATGAGTATAGTGTGTGGCTATACTGAGGGCCAAAAGGTTCGTTGTACTTTTCTGCTATGACTTTTCCGTTACGTAGCACCATTATGCCGTGCATGTCAGTGTCTTTTTGACGCATTAGCGTGTCAATGAAACTTAATACGTCACGTGAACGCAGTCCTTCCTCTTCGGGTGTAGAGCGGTTAAGGTAGGTGAGTTGCGCAGATGCGTGCACGACGTTCAGTAGGCAGAGCATCAAGAAGAGCGTGCGCTGAATGTGAGCCTTTGCTGTGCTTTTGACAGATGTGAATTTATGGTACAAGTAAAGGAATAGTTCTTTCATTTTTGTTTTTGTATAGAACAATGCACAATTCATAAAGGACGTTCTCGTCGATTATGAATTGTGCATTAGTATGTATTGCATTTGTTACTTACGCGTCGATGTTTGCGAAAGTTGCATTCTGCTCAATAAATTCACGACGAGGAGCCACATCTTCACCCATCAACATTGAGAATACGTAGTCGGCTGCTGCTGCATCCTCGATGGTGACACGTTTAAGCAGTCGTTTCTCGGGGTCCATAGTGGTCTCCCACAACTGGGTGGGGTTCATCTCACCCAAACCTTTGTAACGCTGTGTGTGAATGGCGTTTTCGTTGCCATTGGCATATTTCTCGATGAACATCAGTCGCTGTTGCTCGTCGTAGCAGTATTCTTCTATCTTGCCGATGGTGCATCGGTAGAGGGGAGCAGAGGCGATGTAAAGACGTCCCATCTGGATGAGCTCAGGCATGTAACGGAAGAAGAGTGTCATGAGGAGGGTGTCGATGTGAGAGCCATCGACATCGGCATCGGTCATGATGATGGTCTTGTAGTAACGCAGCTTGTCGTAGTTTGCCTCTTTGCTGTCTTCTCCAATACCGAAGCGTACACCCAATGCCTGGATGATGTTGTTTACTTCCTCGTGCTCAAATGCCTTGTGCCACATTACGCGCTCAACATTGAAGATTTTACCACGGATGGGCAAGATGGCCTGGAATTGACGGCTGCGTCCTTGCTTGGCAGAACCGCCTGCAGAGTCTCCCTCGACGATGAAAAGCTCACAGTTTGCAGGATCCTTATCGCTACAGTCGGCCAGCTTTCCTGGCAGGCCGCCACCAGTCATTGGGTTCTTGCGCTGTACTTGCTCGCGTGCTTTGCGTGCCGCTACACGTGCTGTTGCTGCCAGGATAACCTTATCGACGATGAGTTTTGCTTCGCTTGGATGCTCTTCCAGGTAGTTGTTGAGTGCCTCGCCTACAGCTTGTTGTACGGCGCCAGCTACTTCTGAATTACCGAGTTTTGTCTTAGTCTGTCCCTCAAACTGAGGTTCTGCCACTTTTACGCTGATGACTGCAGTCAAGCCTTCGCGGAAGTCTTCGCCGCTGATCTCTACGTGGTTCTTTGCCAACTTCTCCATCTCCTTTTGGCACATTGATTCAGCGTAGCTCTTTAGCGTACGAGTCAATGCTGTGCGGAAGCCTTGCAGGTGTGTACCACCCTCGATGGTGTTGATGTTGTTGACATATGAGTGCAGATTCTCGCTATAGCCCGTGTTGTACATGATGGCCACCTCAATGGGAGTATTCTGCTTCTCAGTATTCAGGTAGATGACGTCGTTGATGAGGCGTGTACGGGTAGAGTCGATGTAGCGTACAAAGTCACGCAAACCGCCTTCGCTGTGGAAGGTCTCTGTGCGTATGCCTTCTATGCCCGATTGCGCATTGATGTCGGTACGCTTGTCTGTGAGAACGATGGTAATACCTGCGTTCAGGTATGCCAGCTCTCGCATTCTGTTAGCCAGTATGTCGTATTCGTAGAATACCGTGGTGAAAATAGAGCCGTCGGGCCAGAATTGCTGACGTGTGCCGCGCTTGTCTGTCTCGCCGATGACGCTTACTTCTGTCACAGGCTTTCCCTTTGAGTATTCCTGCTGGTAGATTTTTCCGTCGCGATATACCGTACTGACCATTTTGGTAGAGAGTGCGTTCACGCAACTTACACCTACGCCGTGCAAACCACCACTTACCTTGTAGGAGTCTTTGTTGAACTTACCGCCGGCATGGAGTACCGTCATTACCACTTGTAGTGCACTTACTCCTTCCTTCTCGTGAATGTCCACGGGAATGCCTCGGCCGTTGTCCTGGACGGTGATGCTGCCGTCTTCCTCAATGGCAACCTCAATCTGTGTACAATATCCGGCGAGTGCCTCGTCGATAGAGTTATCTACGGTTTCGTATACTAAGTGATGTAAGCCTTTCTTGCTGATGTCGCCAATGTACATGGCGGGGCGCTTGCGAACAGCTTCAAGTCCTTCGAGCACTTGAATGCTGGAGGCAGAATAGCTTGCCTGCGTCTGTTCCATTTCTTCCATGTTGTATATTATGGATGTTTGTTTTTAATTTGTTTCTATTTTGGTGCAAAGTTACAAAAAAAGCATGAGAAATGAAAGAAAAGCAAGGTTTTTCTTTATAAGAAAATGGTTGAAAATTTGCCGTTTTTAAGGGTTTCGTTACACTTTGTTTGTCAAAGGCTTTTTGTGTGGCTCTTCTGCTGTTTTTGAAGGTTGTTTTGGGTTGGATTATTCATGCGTTTTTGCATTATGTCATAATAAGGATGGCTTTCTTATGCGTTTGTTTGGTTCCTATGTTCACATTACTTTCACTCAGTTGGCTTACGTCTGGCTTACGTAAAAACACGTAAGCCAGACGTAAGCCAACTGAGTGAAACGTGAGTGAAACTTGGAGGAACATGGGGGGATGGCTCTGTTTACTTGTTTTTCCATCTCCATGTTTGTATAGCATGGCAAGTTGGTAGCTTATGAACTTGTTTTTATTTGATTTTTGCATGATTCCTGGCATGTAAGGTGATCGGAAAACAAGTATTATGAGACGTGTGTGTTTGGATGGTTTCGACAGGAGAGTTTCGCTTTTCGTTTCCGTTCCGAATTAGAGTGTGTTTCGGGTCTTTTTGCTTATGGTGGTTGTTGGGTGCTCTGGTGTGTTTTTGCTTATGCCGATAGTGACTATTTTGTGGTTAGAATTGTTGTGTGGTGTCTTTCTTGTTCTTGCCGGTTTTCCGGGAATGTTTTTCAAATGCTTTGTCGCTTATGAGGTGGGGGATCAGTCTTGGCCTTAATAAACAAGAAAAGGAGAGTATCACTGGATACCCTCCTTTTATACTTTCCTGAAAAGAATCGACTTATTAACCGAGCTTCTGGATGTGCTTAGCCAACTTTGACTTAAGATTAGCGGCCTTGTTAGCGTGGATGATGTTAACCTTAGCCAACTTGTCCAAAATCTTCTGTACGCTTGGGTACAACTCTACTGCGGTTGCCTTGTCGTTTGTTGCACGCAACTTACGAACTGCGTTACGCATTGTCTTGGCGTAGTAGCGGTTGTGAAGTCTTCTTTTCTCCTCCTGACGGATTCTCTTGATTGATGATTTGTGATTTGCCATTTGTATTTATTGTTTTTTATTGTGGAGTGTGATGTGGTATGGCGTTTAGACCTCGCACCTATCTCCTTTTGTTTTCTTTGTAGTCCCTAGGAGAGTCGAACTCCTCTTTAGAGAATGAAAATCTCTCGTCCTAACCGATAGACGAAGGGACCCTACCATTAGCAATCTTTCTTCTTTGCATAGCGATATGCGCTGATGTCCGATTTGCGGGTGCAAAGGTACGGCGATTTTCTGAATTGGCAAAACAATTGCGAAAAAAAATGCTTGAAACGTTTTATTTTTTTGATTATTTGTGTGATTTCTCGCTGTTTTTCGCTAATTTCGCATAGTTTTTTGTCTCGATGGCGCATCGTTCTGGTATGTGCTTTTCTGAGTGATTTGTGATTCAAAATGCTGTTATGTTAGAGAAAACGCGTGGAATAGTCCTTCATTCATTACGTTACAATGACGATAGTATAATTGTGGATGTCTTGACGGAAGAAAGAGGCTCCGTATCTTTTCTTGTCAGGGTGTCGCATAGTAAGAAATCGAATGTGAAGGCGCAGTTGCTTCGCCCACTTACTATTCTTGAGTTGGATATTGACTTTCGTCAGCAACGTTCACTTCAGCGCATACGCGACATGCGCGTGTGCGTACATTATACTAGTATTCCTTATGAACCGTTAAAGGAGTGCGTTGCATTGTTCCTGGGTGAGTTTCTCTATTATGCTTTAAGGAACGAGGATAGAAATGAACGCCTGTTTCTTTTTTTGTTGCATTCGCTTGATTGGTTTGATGCTGTTTCAGAGAATTATGCCAACTTCCATTTGGCTTTACTCATAAAGCTCACGCGTTATCTTGGGTTTTGGCCTAATTGTGAGGGCAGACGTGAATATGATTTTTTCGATTTGCAAGAGAGTTCTTTTACGTCGTTCCGTCCTGTGCATGGTCAATGCCTTGATGCGGAAGAGTCGGAATGGGTTCCTCGTTTCCTGAAGATGAACTATTCTACCATGCGCTTCTTCAAGATGAACAGGCAGCAGCGAAGTTATGTGCTCGATGTGCTTTGCCGTTATTATAGAATGCACGTTCCGGAGTTTCCCAGTTTGAAAAGTCTTGATGTCCTTAAAACAATCCTGGATTGAATTTCTTGTCTTGCGCACTAATGTTCTGATAGTTGCATTTGTTTTGACTTTTATTTTTAAATACAAAAAGCGCAGTAGATTTTTTGCTCTGCTGCGCTTTCATTTTATTTTATTTGTGATTTTGTCAGAATACAATATGCTCGGTTTCTGCTGTTGTTTCTGTTTGCTCTATTTGGGTTTGCTTATCGCCTATTTTCTTAAGGTCTTCCTTGCTTCGTTTGTAAGTAGGTGTGTTTTCGACCATAGAAATAGTGTCGTCATTGTCAAGGTCATTGTCATTGAAGATGTAGATGTTGGGACGGCGTGTGGCAGAATCTTTGTCGGTGTCTGGCCCATAGTATTCATCTATCTTTTTAGTGTCCTCTTCAGTTTCATCTGGTTGACTTGGTCCGTACTTGCCTTCAATGTCTGTAAGGTTTCTTAAGCCAAAACCTGTGGCAAGTATGGTTATCTTGACTTTTTTACCCAATGAATCATCGATAGCCATACCCCATTTGGTTTCAACATCGTTGCGGAAATTTTCCATGAACTCGTGTATCTCGTTCATTTCCTCCATGGTTACTTCCTCATCGGCGCTGGTTGAGCCAAAATTGATGTTGAGAAGTATTCTTTGTGAGTTGACAATATCATTGTTGTTGAGTAATGGACTGTCGAGCGCTTCCTGGATGGCTTTCGTGACGCG
Source organism: Bacteroidaceae bacterium (assembly GCA_024401185.1). Taxonomy (GTDB): domain Bacteria; phylum Bacteroidota; class Bacteroidia; order Bacteroidales; family Bacteroidaceae; genus Physcousia. Next base: position 25,830 of record JAKSLO010000006.1, read on the forward strand.
CTTTTCGCCCTCTCCATAACCAGTACTCATAATGGCTACTCCACCATCTTTCAGTACGGTTTTTACATCCTCAAAGTCAAGGTTGACCTTGCCTCTCATAGTGATGATTTCTGCAATGCTTTTGGCGGCTATCGAAAGTGTGTCGTCAGCCTTGGCAAAAGCATTCAACAAGGTCAGTTCAGGATATAGTTTGCGTAAACGCTCGTTATTGATAACCAGCAATGCGTCAACGTGTTTGCTGATTTCTTCTACTCCTTTGAGTGCTTGAAGAATCTTGGGTCTTCCTTCAAACTTAAAGGGTATGGTCACGATGCCAACAGTAAGTATGCCAGAGTCTTTTGCACATTGCGCAATGATAGGCGCTGCACCGGTACCTGTTCCTCCGCCCATACCTGCGGTAATGAATACCATGCGAGTGCCATCGTCAAGCATTTCTTTGATTTGCTCTATACTTTCGAGTGCTGCTTGTTGAGCTTTCTGAGGACGGTTTCCTGCTCCGAGACCATCCTTGCCAAGCTGCAGTTTATAGGGTACGGGTGAGTCTTGAAGTGCTTTTTTATCGGTGTTACAAAGCACATATGACACATCGCAGATGCCATCGTTATACATGTGGTTGACAGCATTACCACCACCACCTCCCACACCAATCACTTTGATGATGCTGAGGTTATTGACCTTTTTTAAGTTTGTGAACTCTATTCCTTCGTTTTCTTCGAAACCGGTCATACTTTTATATTTATCTAGTCTTTACTATGATTCTAAATTACTCTTGTGTGGGTTACTCATCCTCGTTGACCAAATCCTTAAGCCATTCGCCCATTTTGCCCCAGAACTTTTTCTTTTTCTTGCCCGTAGGAATCTCCCCTTCTGTTTCACCTTCAGCAACCTTTACTACTTCTGGCTCTTTTTCTGTGGTGTTCTCTTCTGCTACTTCTTCCACGGGGTCGGGTTGAGCCTCTTCCTCTACAATGGTTTCCTCCTCTGGCTCAGGATCCTCGCCAATGCAGTTCTCGGTTGCTGACATAAGCATGGCAATTACTGCATTGAAACCAGGATCAATTGTCATTGTATCTTCATCAATCTTGGTGATTGAAGTCAGTTTCTTTGCCTGCTTTATCTTATAGGGGAACTGGTTCTGAAAAGGTTTCAGTTTCATGAATGCTTCTGTGAGCTCCTGCATATCTGAACCGCCACCTGTGAGTGTAATGCCAGAGAGAAGGTTGTCTTCCCATCTGTCCTTGGTGATTTGGTTCCACACATTGACAACGATTTCACTATATCGTGCACTTACAATAAGCTGTATGTCTTTTTCGCTGACTTTACGGTCGTTGCTGATGTCCAAGGTCTGGTAAGTGGCCTCTTTGTCATGTGACATTACAGCTACTCCATATCTTGTTTTGAGTAGTTCTGCCTCTTCCATCTCTACGTTGACCAGCTTGGAAAGGTCCATGGTGGCATTGTTGCTTCCAAGTGGAATGGTCGCAAGGTGACGGAGAATATTCTTGGTGAAGATAGATACGGTTGTGGTCTCTGCACCAATGTCAACGAGTGCACATCCGGCGCGAGTTTCACTTTCTGTAAGAAGAGCTTTGGCCAACTCTATGGGCGTGATAAGCAGTTCCACGATCTCCAAACCTGCATCACGCATGCAGGCTCGGATGTTGTCCTGTAGCTTGGTTCGTGCGATGATGTTCAGATAGTGGCCTTCAATCTTGTCAGCCTGTATGCCGACGGGTTCGCTGGTTTTTTCGTTTCCAACGGTGTATTCTTGAGGTGCAACGTCCAAGATTTCACGTTCAGGATAGTGTGTAGAGCGATTTTCGTCCATGAGTTGATCCACCAATCTTGAGGTAATCTTCTCATCAAGATTGATGGCGCGTGCCACCTTGTTGCTTTTGGTATGCAAAGATTGTCCGGCAATTCCCACATAAGCACGTGCAATGTGCACATCCAGGCGCTGGTTCAGGCGTTCCTTGATGCGTTGGATGGCGCTGGTCGTCTTATTGAGGTTACGAACAGTACCACGGCGAATACTGTCGCTGATTCTCTCTTGCTCGAGAGCCAGGATACGAATAGTGCCGTCTGACTCCTTCTTTCCGGCGACGCCTCTGATGGCTGAACTGCCAAACTCAAAGGCTACGATAATGTTGTTCTCTGCTACCATGGTTATGCTGATGTATATGTAAATTTCGACAAAATAGTTTGGTGTTTATCCGATGCTATTTCTCGACTTACAAATGGCTATTTTTATGTTTTTATAGTTTTATTTTACTTTTCAAATAACAAAATTATAAAATAATTTGTTAACTTGCAAATTTATAAATGCTTCATTCGAATATTTATGCATTTCTGTAAGGAAATAGCTGTTTGCGTGCGTTATTTGGAAAGTTTTTCGCCATTATTTACGCGAACCAATAACTATATTGTCATACTCAACATTGATGGTCTTGTATTTGTTCCATCCGGTCTCTTTAAGGCCTTTTTTGTAAAATACCTTAAGCCTCCACAGTTTGTCTTGAATGTGGGTTGGTTCACCCAGCAAAACGACATGGTCGGATATGCGTGTGTGGAGTCTTACGTCGGTTGGACTCACCACCTCGATTTGCTGAATCTGTGAACGCCAGAATTTGTTGTCTTGGATGTAACGTGCCATGGGTGCCAAGTGTGCCTTGGCAAATTTCTTGCTTATCTTTCCTGTAGCAATCACCAGATTGCCAGTAATCTTTCCTATAGGCATGGCATTACCACGACGGTCAATGTAGTATTCTTGTCCGTTGTCTGCAAAGATATGCAAGGTTGGTATCTGGGGAATTACCGTCAGTTCGATCTTCCCAGAGGCAGTAAGTGTACTCTTCACCGTGTCGATGTACGGACTTGCGCACAGAGTGTCTTCCACACCACTAAGCTTGAGTTCACTGATAGGTACTCCTACCAGTTTTATGTTTTTCTCGCGAATGATGGCGTTGACCTGACTCTTGTTGATAAGTCCCAAAGACAAACTGTCTTCTACCACCAGTTCCACATCGGTGCATTTCATTTCGTTGGCTTTGTCATGCCCTTTGACGATTGAAATTATCAGGATGATGGCAACAACCAGGATAAGTAAAACCTTGAATGCTGTTTTCATTTGAACAGATGGGGTAGGGGATTAATGAGATAGTTGATTGGCAATGGCTTCCGAATAATCTTCGATGTCACCGGCTCCAAGTGTGATGAGTACGTCGAATCCGCCTCGTTGTACAACCTGGAGGATGTCATCCTTGCTGATCATTTCCTTGTTTTGACTTGTCAGGTTATCGTAGATTAGCGCACTTGTTACACCTGGTATGGGTAATTCTCGGGCAGGATATATGTCAACGATGCTTACGTCGTCAAGTTGCGAAAGTGCTTCGGCAAACTCCTTGTAGAAATCACGGGTTCGTGTGTACAGGTGAGGTTGGAAAATAGCCTTGATGCGTCGTCCTTCGTAGAGTTGCTTGATACTGAGTATGCTTTGGCGTATCTCCTCGGGATGGTGAGCATAGTCGCTAAGATAAACCATTTTGTCTGTCTTTACACGAAAATCGAATCGGCGGTCCACTCCGCTAAACGATGCCATTGCCTTGCGGATATCTTCTGCCGACACACCTGCTATCTGTGCCAATGCCATGGCAGCAATGCCGTTTTCTATGTTTACGGTCACAGGTACTCCCAGACTGATGTTCTCAATGTTTCCGAGAGGTGAGATGAGGTCAAAGGTAATCTCACCTCCACCAATCTTGACGTTTTCTGCGTGGAAATCTCCTTTCTCGCGACTATAGGTGTAGGTGGTAACCCCTTTGCCTGTGCGAGGTTGCATCTTAAGGTCAGTATGGAGGATGAGGAATCCGCCCTCCATTATCAGACTGCTGTAGTGATTGAAACTCTCAAGGTATGCCTCTTCGGTTCCGTAAATGTCGAGATGGTCAGCATCTGTAGCTGTGATGACGGTTGCAAATGGAGAGAGCCAGTGGAATGACCGGTCAAACTCATCCGCCTCAATAACTACATAATCGCTCTTGCTGCTTAAGATGTAGTTGGTTCCGTAGTTTTTCGTAATGCCACCCAGGAAGGCGTTGCAATCCACGGGGCTTTGGTGCAACAAATGTGCAGCCATGCTACTTGTGGTCGTTTTACCATGAGTACCGGCTACGCACAATCCTTTGTGGGCGCGTGTGAGCGTACCCAGGACTTGAGCGCGTTTCTGTATGTCGAATTCCCCTTGACGGAAAAACACTAATTCCTTATGCTCTGCTGGAATGGCGGGTGTGTAGATGATTAATGTACTCTCCTTGTCCTTGCATGCCTCAGGAATGAGGTCGACGTTTTCCTCATAGTGGATGGAAGCACCTTCTTCTTCCAATCGCTTGGTAAGTTCGCTTGGGGTACGGTCATATCCTCCTACTACAACTCCCTGATGCAGAAAGTATCGGGCAATAGCACTCATGCCAATGCCACCTATTCCAACAAAATATACTGCCTTTATGTCCATTCTGTTATTCTTATTTTGACGTTCTTTTTGCCATTTTTACAACCATTTCGGCTATCAGTTCTGCCGAGTCAGGATATGCCATGCTGAGTGCATTGGTTCCGAGGGTCTCCAACAATTTCTTGTCAGTTACAGTAGTAAGTGCCAAGGGGATAAGTTTTTCTGCAGCCTCTGCATCCTTAACGTAGAGTGCAGCTTTTCTGTTCACCAATGCCATGGCATTGTGTGTTTGATGGTCTTCGGCCACATTGGGAGAGGGAACCAGTATAGAAGGCTTTCCTAAAAGGCAAAGTTCACTGATGCTGCTTGCTCCGGCACGACTAATAACAAGGTCGGCGGCCTTGTAGGCTTCGTCCATCTTGGAAATGAAGTCGGTCACATATAGGTTGCCAGGCTGTCCTTTCTTTTTCAGTTCATCAGCGATGAGCTGTTTGTAATAGCTACCCGTTTGCCATATAAACTGTACAGGAGCCTCGGCAATGATGTTCAGGTTTTGCAGTACGCTTTCATTGAGCGTGCGTGCACCAAGACTTCCACCAACTAGGAGAACGATCGGGCGGTCGGTTTTCAGCCCGAAGTTACTTGCACATTCCTCCTTGCTTGTCACAATGTTCAATAAGTTCTGACGAACCGGATTACCCGTTAGCACGATGCGCTCCTTTGGGAAGAATCGCTCCATCCCTTCATAGGCCACACATATCTTCTCTGCTTTCTTGCCCAATGATTTGTTTGTAACACCGGCAAATGAGTTTTGCTCTTGTATGAGGCAAGGAATGCCAAGCGAATATGCTGCATTAAGTGTGGGGCTACTGGCATAACCACCTACTCCTACCACGGCTTGGGGATTAAACTCCTTGATAATCTTCTTTACAATCTTCTTGCTTTTGAAGAAGTCGCGCATCACGCCTATGTTTTTAGGGCTCCAGAGGGGACGTATCAATCCTCTTACGGGGAGTCCCTTTATCTCATACCCGGCAGCAGGTACTTTTGTCATCTCCATTCGTCCTTCTGCGCCGATGAAGAGGATGTTAGCCTTTGGGTCAATTTGCTTGATGGCATTGGCAATACTTACTGCAGGGAAGATATGTCCTCCTGTTCCGCCTCCGCTTATGATGATTCTTAATTCGTCCATATTATAAAATGTATAAATTCACAAAGCACAATTCTTAAATCACATTTCGTGGTTGCCAGCGCAGTATGACCTATAAAGGACATGCCTTTGAATGCAAGAAGAAACGTATCACTTTCTTAGCATGACTAGTTGCTTTCTGCTGCCATTTCTTCCACCTTTCTTGCCGTACGGCTAACACTCAGAATCATTCCTATGTAGGCACATGTGATGATGGTTGATGTTCCTCCTTTACTTATCAAAGGTAGTGGTTGGCCGGTTACGGGAAGCAGACCTACTGCAACTCCCATGTTAATCAGAGCTTGTAAAACTAACATGAGTGATAGTCCCATTACCAGATAGGCTGGGAATCTTGTGGCGCACTTGTCGGCAATTCTCCATGCTCTGTATAATAAAAATAGGTACAGGAATATAACGAGTAGCGCTGCAAGGATGCCACCTTCTTCCACGATAATGGCAAATATGAAATCTGAAAATGCCTGGGGTAGGTAGTCACGTTCCACACTCTTTCCTGGCCCCCTTCCAAATACTCCGCAGGTGGCAATGGCTATTTGTGCGTGAGCCACTTGCTGGTTTTCTTGCACATTATACAGTTTCGGGTCGTCCGGCATCTTGTTGTCGTTCTGCAGACGGTTCACCCAGGTGGGAAGACGATGCAACATGGGCACACTTTCTGCGATGCTTGCGGCAGTTTCCTTATTCATGGTTTTCCCAATGGTAAAGCCTAACAAACCAATGCCAATCAAAGGAAGTGTAAGCCACAGTAATATTTTCTTGGGAGTACGCCCAAACCAAAGAAGTGCCACGACGACAGAGTATAGTAGAAATGCTGTTGAGAAATTCTCAGAAGCAATGAGCATACACATTACGATGGTTACTATCAAGGCCAATTTAACACCCGATTTGTGCGCCATTCCTGTTTCCTTGTCGCGCATGGTAAGCAAAAAAGCCACAAATCCGATAGTCGATATCTTGGCAATCTCACTTGGCTGAATTGTACGTCCGAAGATTGTAATCCATCGTCCGGCCCCATTTACTCTGGCACCGAAAAACAAAGCATATAATAGCATGACGACGGATAGCAATACGAGGCATGCACAAACGGGCTTGTATATTTTACATGGTGCCATGTGTGTTAGCCAAGCAACGAAGATGCCGAAAATCACATAGGTTCCATGTTCTACTACCGGACTCCAATACTTTCCTGTCTGGTAACTCATGTTACTTGAGGCACTATAAACCTCGATGATCGAAATAGCACACAACGTAAAGAGTACTATCCAGACAGACAGGTCTCCTTGAAGCCATCCTTTGCTTTTTATTGTTGAAGTAGGTAGATTCATCTTAATTCTTAATTCATAATCCCACAATAATCACTCCACACATATGTTTGGAAAACTCTCATTGGATTAGTTGTTCATCACGTATTCCCTAAACTGCTCTCCTCTGTCTTCCATGTTCTTGAAGAGATCGAAGCTGGCGCAGCAAGGACTCAGTAGTATCGTGTAGCCGGGCTTTGCCATCTTGTTGCAAGCCTCCACACAATCCTTCATCGAATGAGTGTCAGCCACAGGGATTCCCATGCCGTCGAAGAAGTCATGCAGCTTTTGGTTGTCTGCACCCAGATAGACCAGTCCTGCACACTTTTCCTTAACCAAGTCTTTAATGGCGTTATAGTCATTGCCTTTGTCTTTTCCTCCGATGATGAGTATGGTTGGAGTTGTCATACTGTCCAGTGCATACCAGCAGGCATCCACGTTTGTTGCCTTTGAATCATTGATATACTGTACTCCACCGATACGGGCCACTTTTTCCAGTCTGTGCTCCACACCTTCGAAATCGCTGAGGCATTCGCGCAATTTCTCGTCTGAGATGCCGCTCAAGTGAGCGGTAATGCCAGCAGCGAGTGTGTTATACATGTTGTGCTTGCCGCGTAGCGACAATTCTTCCTGCTCCATATTGAAAGGAGTAGGCTGTTCTATAACATACTTTCCATCGGCAATGTAGCCAATCATACCCTCTTTCTTGATGATGCTAAAGGGACACATTTTAGCTTTTATACCGTATTTCTTGAGCTCTTCCTTGATGATGGGATCATCGTTCCAGAATACAAAGGCATCCTGCTCTGTCTGGTTCTGCACGATTCGCATTTTTGAATCGGTGTAGTTCTGCATGGAGTTCTGGTATCGGTCCAGATGGTCGGGAGTGATATTCAGCAAAATGGCGATGTTGGCACGGAACTCATACATGTTATCGAGCTGGAAGCTTGATAACTCTATCACATAATATTCGTATTTCTTTCCTTCTGCAATTTGCAATGCCAACGAACGTCCTATGTTACCTGCCAGTCCTACGTTGTACCCAGCTTTCTTGAATATATGGTAGATGAGGCTGGTGGTTGTGGTCTTGCCATTGCTGCCTGTGATGCAAATCATCTTGGCATCTGTGTACCTGCCGGCAAACTCAATCTCGCTGATGATGGGAATGCCAGCATTCTTTATTTTTACCACCATTGGAGCCTCTTCGGGTATGCCGGGACTCTTGATGACCTCGTCTGCATTCATAATGAGGGCTTCCGTGTGCATTCCCTCTTCCCATGCCACTTCGTACTGGGCAAGCAGTTCCTTGTAGTTGTCCTTTATCTTGCCCATGTCGCTAACGAATACATCAAAACCCTTAACCTTTGCCAGGGCAGCAGCTCCCACTCCGCTTTCTGCAGCACCTAAAATAACTATTCTCTTGCTCATCTTCTTGTCTCGTCTTTTTTATGGCTTTCCGATTTTTTAGCCAGTTGTTGTTTAGTTTTTCTTATTTTCTTTATCTTACTTTCAGCGTTGCAATAGCCAACGCACACATGATAATGGTAACAATCCAGAAACGTGTGGTAATCTTAGATTCCAACCAACACCCTTTTGGCCAGTTAAGGAATACTTTCACGTCGCTACCAAGTTGTCCCGGTTTAACGCGGAATGTATCATGTATAGGAGCACGCTTGAATACGCGCCACTTCAGTCCTTTCTTGTTTCCCATTTTAGCAACTTTTGTCTGCAGCATTACGCTTATACTTTCCATGAAGAACACAAAACAAAGAATGGGAATGAGGAGTTCCTTGTGCAGTATGACTGCCATCACGCCAACCACACCTCCGATGGCCAATGATCCTGTGTCTCCCATGAATATTTGTGCTGGGTAGGAGTTGTACCACAGGAAGCCGATGAGAGCACCCACAAAGGCCAGACAGAATATTACTAATTCTTCTGTTCCTGGAATGTACATAATGTTGAGGTACTGGGCCATGCTCGTGTGACTGCTTACATAAGCCAATAGTCCTAAAGCAAACATGATGATGGCTGAGTTTCCTGCACACATACCGTCCATTCCATCGTTTAGGTTAGCACCATTGCTTACTGCCATCACGATGAATGTAGTTACCAATACGAATAATATCCAACCTGCAGCTGTCTTGTATTCGCCCATGAATGACATCATTCCGCTGTAACTTAAGTTGTTGTTCTTTACGAAGGGAATAGTGGTGTCGGTACTCTTTACTTTTTCCTCGTTATGCACCACAATCTCATGGTTTTCCTTGACTGTTGTTTTGTTCTCTTGTATTACAGCATCCGGACTCAGCCATAAAGTCAGTCCTACGCAGAGGCCTACAAATGCTTGTCCTGCCAACTTGAAGATAGGACGCATACCATCCTTTGTTTTCTTCAACTTGATGTAATCATCTACAAAACCCAATGCACCCAATATGATGATGGTTCCTAACATTAGCAGCATGTAGATGTTGCGCAGACGTCCTAAGAGAAGGCATGGGATTATCGTTGACACGATGATAATGATTCCACCCATGGTGGGCACGCCCTTCTTCTCCACTCCGTATGGGTCAATGCTGGCATCACGTTGAGCCTCGCTGGCGTTATGTCGTTTCATCCACTTGATAAAGTATTCGCCAAACCATGCAGAGATGATGAGCGAGAGCACCAGGGTCATCAAACCACGGAATGAGATGTACGACCACAGATGTGAACCTGGGATTCCGTATTCTTCGAGATATCTGAAAAGGTAGAATAACATGTTTTAAATTCTATTCCCGCCTCCCAAGTGGAGAAACTTTGTGAAGGCGAGATTTTTATTGAGAGTTGTACTTAATTGAACTTTTAAAATTCGCTCTTGGGTTTCCTTGACGCGTTGGATTGCTCCAAGATCTCGGAATCCTTTGTCTTACTGGCCAGAAGGCGGATTAGGGTATCCAAATGCTTCCCGTATTACCTCGTGGTCATCGAAGTGGTATTTCACTCCTTTGATGATTTGATAGTCCTCATGTCCCTTACCGGCCACCAGTATCACGTCACCAGGTTGTGCCATCATGCAGGCTGTACGTATGGCCTCTCTTCGGTCAACTATGGTGATGACTTTCTTTTTCTGTTCCTCGTCTAGTCCTGCCAGCATGTCGTTAATAATGTCCTGCGGCTCCTCGTTACGTGGATTGTCACTCGTGATAATGACACGGTCGCTGTGCTTTACCGACTCTTGTGCCATGAGTGGTCGCTTGCCCTTGTCACGATTGCCACCAGCACCGCATACCGTCCAACATTGTCCTTTCTTTTGCAATACTTCATTGATGGTGGTAAGCACGTTGACAAGTGCATCGGGCGTGTGGGCATAATCTACGATAGCTGTTATACCTTCTTTGCTGCGTATGCTCTCAAATCGTCCGTTGACGGGCTTCATGGTGCTTAATGCCACCAATACTTCTTCCTTGCTGCGCCCCATCATGCGGGCTGCCCCGTAAACAGCCAGCAGGTTTGACACGTTGAACCTGCCCACGAATTGCACAAATACCTCTTTGCCGTCCATCTCAAGGTTCATGCCCTCAAAGCCTTCCTCCATTATCTTTGCCTTGAAGTCGGCAGCTGAACGTAACGAATACGTTTTTACTGTGGCTTTTGTGTTCTGAACCATTACCATGCCGTTCTTGTCATCAGCATTTACCACTGCAAAAGCTTCTTGAGGAAGCATGTCAAAGAATCCTTTCTTTGCGTCTCGATAGTTCTCAAACGTTTTGTGGTAGTCAAGATGATCGCGGGTGAGGTTGGTAAATAATGCACCGTAGAATGTCAATCCGCCGATTCGCTTTTGTACCACGCTATGGCTGCTTACTTCCATGAAGGCATATTCGCAACCTTCGTCAGCCATACGTCCCAGCAACTGATTCAGCGTGATAGGGTCGGGGGTTGTACATTCTGTTGGCACGGGTGCTCCGTCGATATAGTTGCACACCGTACTGCAAAGTCCGCATTTGTACCCGAACTGTCTAAACATGTTGTATAAAAGTGTGGCAATAGTGGTCTTTCCATTGGTGCCAGTTACGCCGATCAGCTTCATGCGTTGTGTGGGGTTGCCGTAGAATCGTGTGGCTAGCTGTCCCACTACATCTTCTGTGCTGGCGTACTGAACGAAGCAAACGCCTTCGTTCAATGAGTCGGGTATATTCTCGCAGATGATGACCGAAGCCCCCAGCTCGATGGCTTTGTCAATATAGTTGTGCCCGTCACTCACGGTTCCACGCATGGCAACAAATGCACTTCCGCTCTTAACTTTTCGAGAGTCGATTTCGATGCTTGTCACCTCTACTTCGCCATTGCCAGTAATCTTCAATGGGGTAGTCTCTTCAATAAGTTGCTTCAGTATCATAAGCGTATTTTTAATTCTTTGCTCAATTTTTTACTTTCCTAATGCCAACTGTACTACAGTTCCTTCTTTAACCTCTGAACCTGGGCTGATGCTTTGTGAGGTTACGCTCCCAGCTCCGGTAATTTTGGCTCTCAATCCCACGGTTTGCAAGGCGAATACAGCATCACGTGCTCCCATGCCCAGTACACTTGGCATCTTGCCTTTCTCTACGGGAATCTCTGCCAATTCCGTCTTTCCGTTTCCCTCATTTGCTTTGCTCCAAGAGTACGTGCTGGCTTTCGTTTTGCTTGTCGTAGCCTTTGTGGTACAGTATAAGTTCAACTCCTTCATCACCATCTCGGTCTCTTTGGTGTTGCCGTTCTTAATAGTTGGGTGCATTTTTGCGGTACTGTCACATGCTTCAGAAGGTATTCTGTGATTCATACCTGATGCCATGACGGCGCGAGCTACTTCTGCAAAAACGGGTCCGCAATGTCCTCCACCCGAGGCAGGTAAACCATATTTGCGGATACACACTAGACAGGTGTACTGAGGATCTTCTGCGGGGAAGAATCCACAGAAACTAATGAGGTAACGAACGGTTCCAGTATGATAGCCTTTTCCACCGCTAACTGCAATCTGTGCAGTACCCGTTTTGCCACATACCCTGAAGGGACAGCGTGCTTTTTTGCCAGTTCCGTTGGGTGCACTTACCACGTTCTCCAGTATGTCGTATATCTCATCCAGGGTTGATTCTTTACACATTTTCTCTCTCAGCACCTCCACGGGGAACTCTTTTACCACCTTTCCTTCCTTCATCTCTGCTTTTACGAAACGAGGTTTTAATAATTTGCCGTGGTTGGCGATGCCGTTATAGAAAGCACAAGTGCTGATAGGGGGCAATAGTGACTCATACCCGATGCTCATCCATGGCAGAGTGGTCTTTGACCATACTCTCACATCTAAAGGATCTTTCTTCATGATGGCATCATGCGAGCCTGGGATGGGCAATTCCAATGGGATGCCGGCACCTACACGCTCAAGTCCATCTGTGAAGTCTTTGGGACAGTTAGCATAGTATTTGTCGATGAGTTTGCTTACGCCCACATTCGAACTTTGTTCCATTACGGTCTTAACATCAATGGTTCCGAAGCCGCCTTTGGTGGCCCAGTTCCAGTCTTTCATGATGCAGTTGTACATCTTGCATTGACCGTTTCCTGTTTCAACCTTTGTGTCCTTGGTGAATTTGCCATCATCAAGGCCCACCATGATGCTGGCGGTTTTAAAGGTGGATCCTGGTTCCATGCGTTCTGCCACGGCATAATTCATTATCTCGGCATAGTCTCCACTTTCCAATCGGCTCATGTTGACAATTGCTTTTACGTCACCCGTCTTGGCTTCCATTACAATCACGATGCCCATTTCCGCACCCAGGTTCTTCAGCTGCTTCATGATGGCTTTCTCTGCTATGTCCTGGATGTTTACATCGATGGTTGTCATAATGTCGTTGCCATTGACTGGAGCCAGATCCGTGAAATCCACACGTGCATTTCTTATCTTCGTGTTGTGTTTCACACCGTCTTTACCACGTAGAATGGAATCGTATGCCAGTTCTATGCCATTTTTTGCCACTCGGTCAGAGTCTTTGTACAAGGTGCCCAGCGTACGGCTTGCCAAACTTCCATAGGGTTTCTTTCTCGTCATGGTCTTGTCACCATGGAAGCCACCCTTGTATGAGCTTTCGCGTAGCAGAGGCAGTTTTTTGCATTCCTGGTATTCGATGAACGAAGCCATGTGTCGTGGCAGGATGCACCATCCGTTCTTCTTCTTGCTGAATCCTTCACGCAGTCGGTTGCGAAAGAACTCCTCCGTGTAGTCGGGGAAGATTGAATGTAGTCCTATGGCAATGCTGTCCACGTTGTGCACAAAAGCACTGTCGCGCCACTTCTGTGCCTTTTTACGTGCTATACTGTCCTTGTCAATGACCTTGAAGTCTATGCAAAGGCGATACTCTGGCACACTACCCACGAGCAGACGGTAGTTACTGTCATATATGTTGCCACGTATGGCTGGATCCACAATGTCCCTCTTTGTGAATTGGTTGCGCACCTCCTCCCAATAGTCACGTTTCGAGAGCATAGTGTACAGCGCAGTTCCTGCCACCACAATTCCTGCAAAGCAGAACAAAAAGAAGGCAATACGGAAACGCTTAATGCCCGTATTTGGCTTAGTGGCTTTTCTTCCACTATTCTGCTCGTTCATTGTGTCCTTGTTGCTTGCCATTTTGATTTACAATGTAATGTGAATTGTCTGTTTCTTGTTTCTCTTTGTCCATCCTTTAGAGGTGTTTTCTTCTTCCCGTTCCTCTGCCGGTGTGGAAGAAAAGAGTGAATTATTTATTAGCTCTAATGATGAACGGTGCCTGTTTGCTGTATGTGAGCGTGGTGTCTCCAAGCTGTTTCAGGCGGTTTTCTATCTGGCTCTGACGAGTGCTGGTGGTCAGTTCACTGAAACGTGTCAGCCACTTGTACCTCATCTCGGCCAGTTCCTTTCTTAGCTGATCCTCCTCTATCATCTCCTGCTGAGCTTGATATCGGTTGGTTACAAACGCTAACAAGCATCCAAAGACAGTTAGAAGGAACGACCAGTTTCGCTTGAACCAAGTTCCATCTATGTGGAAACTCTTGTATAGGTCCTTTATGCTGGTGATGTTGTTTTCTCCCTCATTGTTCAGCAAAGCGTTTGCAAATCTGTGCCTTTTCTTTCGGGGCAGTTCTTCCTCCTCGCAGTATTCGGCATCTGCATCGTCCAACAGCTCCTCATCCAACTGTTCGTCGTTGAGTTCTTCCAATTCTGGTTTTTCTATCTTCTTGCTCATACCTTTTCTGCTATTCTAAGTTTTGCGCTTCTGCTGCGTGGATTTTCTTGTTGCTCGTTCTCGGAGGGTGTCATAACGCCTTTTTTTACGGGGCGTAGTGGTGATAGCAGATTTCCGTAGAAGTCTTGTTCCGTCTTACCCTCAATGTTGCCACTCTTCATGATGTTCTTCACCATGCGGTCTTCCAGTGAGTGGTAGGTCAATACTACCAGCCTTCCCCCTGGCTTCAACACCTCGATGGCACTGTTGAGCATTTGTCTCAAGGCTTTCATCTCGCCGTTTACTTCTATGCGCAAGGCTTGAAACACTTTGGCGAGATCTTTCTTCTCACGGTCCCTACCCAGAAGCGGTTTCATCAGGTCGGCTAGTTGACCAGTGGTCTTTATTTCGGCCTCCTTACGTGCCTTTATCAACGTTGCTGCCAGTTTGCGACTGTTTTTCATCTCTCCATACAGGTAGAAGATGTCTGCTAATTGCTCTTCGCTGTATTCGTTCACTACCTTGGCGGCAGTCAGTTTGGCAGCTTGGTTCATTCGCATATCTAGAGGGGCGTCGTAGCGGAATGAGAATCCTCTTTCTCCCTCGTCGAAGTGATGACTGCTTACACCCAGGTCTGCCAGTATGCCATCCACACCATCCACCTCGTAATACTGCATCCAGTTCTTGAGAAAGCGAAAGTTGCTTCTTACGAAGGTGAAGCGCTCGTCCTCCATGGCACCCTTCATGGCATCAATGTCTTGGTCGAAGCCGTAGAGGCGCCCTTCCTTGCCAAGTCTGCTCACGAGGGCACGGCTATGGCCACCGCCACCGTATGTCATATCCACATAGATGCCGTCAGCTTGGATATTGAGTGCTTCAAGCGACTCTTCCAGCATTACTGGTTTATGGTAGGTTTCGCAGTTCATAACTTAGTTTTACGAGGCTTTTTTAATGGTTCTTAAATGGTTTTACGTACCTGAATGGCGCGTGGTGGATGGACTTTCTTGCAAGTCCTTCTTGCTTACTCAATCCTCCCTCTCCCCTTTAGGGTTGGAGGGAATGGTGTGAGTGCTTTAAATTCTGTGTGAAGGTTTCTACTTTAATTGGGTCAATGGAGCTGTTCTTCCTAAAGTTTGCCTGCAGGTTGAACAGGGGCAAAAAACTCATCTCTTTTTCTCTCTCGAGCCACAAGCCCTTAAGTTGGTAAGCCTTACTCTATCGGGGCGAGGGGCTTCCGCTGCGGTGGGGTGTGGCTTAATCTGTGGCATTGAATAATGCTTCCAGGTCGTCAGCAAAGGCGTCATGATCTTCCACGATGTTCTCAGCAGCCTGTTTGCTCCAAATTTCAATGGTGTTGTCCATGCCGATGAAGCGAACTTCGGAAGTGATGCCTACTTTTTCAAGATAGCGCTTGGGTATGAGTATGCGACCATCGCTGTCGAGCGAGACGTTCTCCGATTCTGCCACGACGGAGCGCAGTACAGCGCGCCCTTTGCGGTCAAATGGATTGGTGTGTTGGGTAAGCTCGTCAACCATAGTGTTCCACACCGACAAGGGATAGAGCACCAGACACTGCTTCTGGAAAAAGTCGGGACGTAGTATCAGTCCCTCCTCCCTCTCGGCGAGCAGTATCTTGCGAAATGCTGCTGGCAGAAATACTCTGCCTTTTGCATCGGCTTTGGCGTCTGAATTACCTGTGAATCGCATACGTGTAACCTATTTATTGCTGATTTCGGTGCAAATTTACTAAATTCCCCACAATTCCCCACATTTTTTGAAAAAAAAATCAATATTATTTTTCAACAGGCTGTTCATAACTCAATATTAGGGGTGTTTTGTACCATTTTTGACTCTTTTAAGATGCTGATACTCTCGCTATTTTGTGTTTATGTTGAAGAATTAGTATATATTGTTTTGCTTGGTGGGGAATTTTTCCTAACTTTGTCTTTAAATAGCCTTATTTTTGTTGCTTAATGCGCAAAAACTGGTATAAATTCGTGGCGAGATTTTATAACATAATGAAGTTGTACAAATGTACTTTTATAACCTAATAAATATTATTATGACAAATCAATCTTCTCATTTTGGTGGCATTTGCCTCTGTCAGTCAGACTTTAGTCAGTTCACTACTTTCTTGTCTAAATGGGCGTGTGGTTTGCATTTTCATTTTAGAGGATTGGGCATTCTTGTCCTGTTTCTGTCCTTCTTGTTTAGCTTAGGTGTCAATGCCAAGAAGGAAAAGCGTGCGGTAGTGCGTATAGAGACCTCAGTTGGCATTATTCGTGTTGCCTTGTTGGATGAGGCCCCCATTCATCGGGATAACTTTCTCAAGTTGGCAGAAAGTGGTCATTATGAAGGTACGCTTTTTCATCGTGTCATCAACGAGTTTATGATTCAAGGTGGTGATCCCGATAGCAAGACGGCTCAACCAGGGCAGCTCTTAGGCGATGGTGACATTCCCTATTCCTTGGCTCCTGAGTTTCTGTTGCCTGACTACTATCATTTGCGCGGAGCTTTGGCTGCTGCTCGTGAAAGTGATGATGTGAATCCCGAGATGCGCAGTAGTGGAAGCCAGTTCTATATTGTTACAGGCAAGTCTTTCGGTCCATCCAGTCTTAATCAGGAACGAGCCAAACTAGCGGATAAAGGTATTGAAATGACAAAGGAGATGTATGATGACTATTTACAGTATGGAGGTGTTCCTCACCTTGATGGATCCTATACGGTTTTTGGTCAAGTAATTGAAGGCATGAAAGTTGTGAATAGCATTCAGAAGGTGAAGACCGATGCCAACGATCGCCCTTTAGAAGACATTAAAGTGCTCCGAATGGTTGTTGAGCAGCGTTCTCTCAAAGCTGAGAAACCTAAGAATTCCTTGCGGAAATAGTTCTCTTCTTCACTCGCAAATGTGTATCCTTGCTTCGTGTGCGCGTATGCGTACATATTTTATGTTACACACGCACACATACGCACACGCGCACGAACATGATCTTGAGCATTTTGACTCCTTATTGACTTAGTACTCTACCTCTAACTCTTCCCATTCGGAGGGAGAGGTGTAGGGTAATGTGAAGTCTTCCGGTAGCCAGTGGTAGTGCGTCAGGTTGCGTAAGCCTATGGTTCCGAAAAACCGTTGTACCGTTCCCTGAAGCATCACGCAATGCAAGTGGTGGTGAGGGTTGTTTGAAAGGGCTATGTTTCCTTTTAGTTTGGTGGTGTTTAGTTCGACGGGCATGCAATGAGAGACATCGCTACAGTTACGGTCCGAAGAGATGAGAATGTTTGAGGTGTACTCGAATGGGGGCGTGAAGCATGCGTTCGACAGACTTCGATAGGTTTCGCCTACGGCATATCCAATAATCCATATTTGCTCACCCATCCAGTCCTCGCCGTTGTCTTGTAACTGCTTTACGGTGAGGGGCGATTCCATGGTGCCTTGTCCATAAGACAATGGGGCGGCAATTTCCAAGGAGGAAGATGCATCCTCTTGACTATTGTCGTTGCTAATCTCTATGTGCTCACACGAGGTGAGTGCAAAAAGAGATGTGAAAAGAAGAAGTGTAGTAAGAATACGCTTCACGTTAATCCTCTCCTTCAAAACTGTCTTTGAAGTCACGAAATTTTTCCTTGAAGTGGTGGTCTTTGCGGTCGTACCACATGTAGATGTAAACTACAAGGTCGAAAAGAAGCCAGATAATTAGTGCGGTCAACATAGGCTGTATGTTTTGATGGATTGATGTTATGGTTTCTTCTAATTTCTCCGTCTGTGGGAGGGGGCGTAAGGGTTGACTCTCTTCATGTTTCAGACGGTGTCGTGATGAGCGTTCCCCTACAACTGCAGGCCGTTCAGTATCTGCATGTAGGTTGCCAGGGCATCCTCTATTTCGCTTAGCATGATGTATTCGTCTGCTGTATGGCTACGACGGCTGTCTCCGGGTCCCATCTTCATGGTGGGGAAGTGCATCAAGGCTTGGTCAGAGAGCGTAGGACTACCGAAAGGCTGTTTGCCAAGCTGTAGGGCGCGTTGCAGCAGAGGGTGATTCATGTCGATACGACTTGAGTTGAGACGGAAGGAGCGTGCCTTGACGTCACTCTTTACGTTTTGACACACTATGTCATAGATTTCCTCGTTGCTGTAGCATTCGTTGCTGCGCACATCCACCGTAAAGGTACATTGGTCGGGTATCACGTTGTGCTGAGTGCCGGCATTGATGATGGTGACAGTCATTTTCACAGGTCCTAAGAGTTCGGTTGCCTTAGGCAACTGGTATGTGCTGAACCATTGTATGTCCTCGATGGCGTGGTGTATGGCATTGTCGCCCTCGTTGCGTGCGGCATGTCCTGCCTTGCCATGTGCCGTGCAGTCGAGTACCATCAGGCCCTTCTCTGCGATGGCGGGTTGCATGCCAGTAGGCTCACCTACCAATCCCACCGAGATGGGTGGCAATAGTGGAAGTACGGCGCTGATGCCGTTCTGCCCGCTTACCTCTTCCTCAGCCGAAGCCACAAATATGAGATTGTATGTCTGAGGCGTGTTGCGCAAGGCTACGTATGTGTGAAGCAGCGTGACGAGCGAGGCTCCGTCGTCGTTGCTGCCAATGCCATAGAGGTGTCCGTCCTCGGTCACCTCTGGCTCGTTGGGATTGCGTGTCCATGCGCTGACAGGGCGTACGGTGTCGATATGGGCGTTGAGCAAGAGGGTAGGGCGCTTGGCATCATAGCCGGGAGCAATCTCCCACAAGTTGTTGTGCAGACGCTGTGGAGTGAGTCCGAGCTGTCGCATCTCCTGTTCGAAGATGTCGGCTGCGGCTTTCTCGTCACGGCTAACGCGTGGTGTAGCTATGAGTTTCTTTAATAGTTCTATACAAGAATTCATCATACTATTTGTTACTTTTATATAACAATGTTATACAACATTGCTCTTATTCCCTGCATTTTGGCCGAAGTCAAAAGCCGGAGGTTAGGGGACTACTATTACCTGCCTATCCATCCCTCAGGATTGAGCTTGGTCGTTTCCTTTCGAAGCTGGAAGTGCAGTACGCATTTGCCTTCATCGTTGGCGGCTACGGCACCGATGAGATCGCGTGTGTGTATCTTCTGGCCACGGCTGACGATGACCGATGAGAGGTTGCAATACACCGAGATGTAGCTACCATGGCGTACCAGTACACCCTTGGTACCGTAGAACTGGAATACGGCTGTTACCTCGCCATCGAATACGGCGCGTGCACGTGCTCCCGACTTGCCTATATAGTTGACACCCTTGTTGTCGAGCTGTACGTTCTTCATGCCAGGAACATTATAGGTTCCAAATCGCTCACCCAACATGTAGCTGCCTGTAATGGGGACGGGCAGACGTCCCTTGTTTTGTTCAAACGAACCGTTGAGTGCCTTTTCCTCTGGGGTAATCCACTTGCCTGAGTTGTCCGTGCCGCTGCTGCCCGAACTGCCTCCACGCTTGCGTGATGTCTCGGCTTTCTTGCGCGATGCCTCCACCTCGGCAGCTACCACCTCGTCAATCTTTCTGTTGAGTTCGGCCAGTTGGTTGCGTTGCTTCTTGAGCTGCGTCTGCAAGCCCTTCTGCTTGCTGTCCAGGTCGGCAATCTGTCGTTGCTGCTCTACCTGCTGCACACCCAGTTCGTGGCGTTCTACCATGACGTTGCGTATGAGCTCGTTCATTTCGCTCTTGGCAGAGAGCAGGTCGTTCTGCTTGCCCAGCAACTGGCTTTGCTTGGCAACGAGTTCCTCGCCCATGTTGCGCAGGATGGATGCAAAGTAGTTGGTATTGCGGGCGCGACGGCTCATCTGTGAGAAGGTGCGTGCCGAGAGTACGAATAGGGTAGGCGATTGTATGTGCCTGTAAGCGCGCGCCATGCGAAGGGCACGTGCAAACTTCTCGCGCTTCTCTTGCAGTTTGGCATCTACGCTGTTTACCTCGCTTTGCAGGTTCACCATCTCAAGGTCAAGCTCCCCCATTCGCACTTCTGCCTCGCGTATGCCGTTGAGGCGGGTCTCCATCTGCTCGTTGATCATCTTGGAGGTACGCTGGTGCGAATTAAGGTCCTTGCGCGTCTTGTCAAGCTCCTGCTGCGACTTCTTCAGTTCCTTCTGAAGCTTGTCGCGCTGTTTCTGCAAGTCGCGCACCTTTTTGCTGTTCTGGGCATCTGCCGGGAAGGCGAAGGCTAATAGGGAAAGTATGAGGAAAAGACGGCGCATAGATTAGTTCGATAAACTCAGTATCTGACGGAATGCCGCATCGATGGTGACCTGACGAATCTTCTTGGTGTCGATGTTGGTACGGGTATCTTTCCACTTCTCGTCGGTACGCAGGCGTGACAGCTGCAGGTCGGCCGATACGGTAGTATTCTTGATGGTGGCGCTGATCTTCATCTTGTCGGGGAAGTCCTTGCTGTTCAGACGAGCCCAACTGTTGTAGTTCCATCGCATGGCCCCGCCGTTCTCCCCATCGATGAGGGTCTGCTCAAGCATACCGGTAGTGGCATTGGTGATGAACTTCAAGACGAGCTGCTTGGTGGTGTGGGTCAGGGTTATGTTCTTGCCGTCCTTGTCCTGGGCAAACTGGCTTGCCGTGGGACGTGAATCCGACTGTCCCGGTGCAAAGAGCTCGTTCCAGAACAAAGCCTGGAAGGTGAAGAAGTCTATGTTGTTGCGCTTGAAGAAATCTACATCCTTGTAATCCACTTTGACGTATTGCTTGCCGATGCGGTTGAGTATGAGCATGTAGTCTTGTGTGAACTCAATGCGTCCGGCTTCCACGAAACCGAATACCTGGAGTGACATCTGTATGACGTCGTTGCGCTTCATTTTGAGGCTTCCTCCCACGCTGAGCGACTGCTTTCCTGCCTCGATGTCAAGGCTCATGCGGCAGGTCACCTGCTGCTGGTTTACGCGGTTGGCATTGAGGCGTTCTACTATCTCTGTGCTTTCAATGGACGAACCGGGATTCTCGACTGCTTGCTTTGCCTTTTTGGAGCACGAAACCGCGAGCAGGGCAATGGTGAGGATGGGGATTAACCTGATGATTTTTTTCATTTCTTAAAGTATTTGCGTTTTTTTATTTTCTTGTTCAGTAAAGCGTTCTTAGCGTCAGGCTCAGCCTTCTGGCGTGCCAGCTGCCAGAAGCGCACCGCCTGTTCGGCTTGTCCGCATTGGAAGTAGATGTCGCCGGCATGTTCCAGCACCGTACTGCTCACATCCTCGTCGGCAAGCAGGGTGCTGTCTGCCTGTGCTGGGTCAACCACTCGGTCCATGTAGATGCGTGCCGTGGTGTAGTCTTCCTGTACGAAGAGTACCCAGGCATAGGTGTCAAGGAACGTCTTGTTGGTTGGCTCAGCCTTGATGGAGCGGTAGCTCATCTTCTCTGCCTTTTCCAGTTGCTCGCCTTTGAGCGACAGGTAATAGGCGTAGTTGTTGAGGCACGACACGTTGTCGGGGGTATATACCAGACATGAGTCGAAGGCCTGGTACACTTCCTTCTCATGTCCCATCTGGTGGTGTACGTCACCCAGTAGAGAGTACACGTCGCCCAGGATGTCGGGGCGTGACTCCTCGTTGGCCTGACGGATGGCGGTGGTGAGCGCATCCACCGCTTCCTGCAGTTTCTCCTGCTGGGCAAGCGAGAGCGCCAGGTAGTAGTGGAAAGCCAGTTCGCTGGGATAGTATATGAGTGCGTTCTGACACAGCTCTCCCACGCGTATGATGTCTGCCTTCATGGCATAGTGGCGAAGCAAATCCTGTAGTGTCTGCATGTTGGACGGATCGACTACCAGGATGCGTTCCATGATAGGCACCAGCTCTTCCTCCTTGGCGTTGTGGATGTAGATGCAGTAGGTCATGTACATCTGCAGGAATGACACGTCGGGTTTCTCGGGTGCCAGCAGTATGGCAAACATCCTCTCGGCATGCACTCTGCGCGTGGTGTCCTGCAGGGCTTCGCGCACTACGGAACTGAGTGCGTTGATGCGAAGCGAGATGTCGGCATGCTCGCTGAGCACTACTGAGTCGCGTGCCTCTCGGAAGCGCACCGTGTCGCCCACGAGCAAGTGGTATTGCAGACGTGACGTTTGCAACATGACGTTGTGCGGGTCGATGCGTTCCACCTTGTCATAGGTTGCCAATGCGCTGTCGGGCATGTTGGCCGTCATGTATTGGTCGGCGAGCAGCAACAGGCTGCTGGCGTCGTATGGGTACTCCTTGCAAAGTGCCTTGAACTGGTTGAAGGCCATGGCGGTATCGCCCATGTCGAGGTAGAGCGCGTATTTCTGACTGGCAATGCGTGCGTTGTTGCCTTGCAGCAGTTGTATGCGGTCGAGCACATGGATGGCATCCTCGGTGCGTCCTCCCGACTTGTAGAGCTGGAACAGCTGTGCCAGAATGTCGGTTCGCTTGGTTTGTATCTTCGACATCTGCTCAAGGATGGGCACTGCCTCATCCATCTTGTGGAGCGAGAGGTAGAACGATGCCAGGGTCTCCATGTACCAGGGGTTCTTGGGGTCGTTGCTTACGGCACGTTTGAGCAGGTTCAGCGCCGTACTGTCTTGTCCGATGCTCATGTGCAGCAGCGCCATGTCAAAGTTGGAGGCAGGGTCGTTGGGGTTGATGTCGAGACAATGCCTGAGAGCCTCGCTCATGGCCGAAATCTTGTCCTGTGCTTTGTATTGCTGGGCAGCGAGGTAGTAGTAGCTGAGGCGACGTTGTGCCTCCCCTCCATCGCCTTCGTGTGCGTTATTCGCGCGCGTATAGGAAAATAAGGCACACGGCATCAAAGCCCATGCTGTGAGCATGAGCACCCATTTGCTTATGTTTTTTGCGGTAAACATTGTTCTGGATGTTGCGTTGGGATGCGTGTCTCGATGTTATTTTCTCCCACTATGCCCAAATCCACCGTCACCTCGTTCCGTCTCGTCGAGCGTCTCGGCCAGTTCCCATTCTGCCTGCTCGTGTTGGGCGATGACCATCTGGGCGATGCGTTCTCCGTCCTGGATGACAAAGGGCTCCTGTCCCAGGTTGATGAGTATCACCCCAATGAGGCCTCTGTAGTCGGCGTCGATGGTGCCGGGTGTGTTGAGTACGGTGATGCCATGCTTCAGGGCCAAACCGCTGCGTGGGCGTACCTGAGCCTCGAATCCTGCGGGCAGGGCAATGCGCAATCCCGTGGGAACCAGGGCGCGCTGTAATGGTTGCAGGGTGATGGGCTCGTCAAGGTTGGCTCTCAGGTCAACTCCGGCCGACTGCTCCGTGGCATACTGGGGTAGAGGGTGGTGTGATTCGTTTATGATTTTTACTTTCAAGAGTTCTATATTTTATGGTTTTCAGTTGCTCCGCCCATGGCCATTTTTGTGGAATTTGGGCAGATGGTTTGATTTCTTCCTGCAAATTTAAGGCAAAAACGTGTACCCAAAGGGTACCAACCTGTTTTGTTTTGTTGACAGGCGCG
Source organism: Bacteroidaceae bacterium (assembly GCA_024401185.1). Classification (GTDB taxonomy): domain Bacteria; phylum Bacteroidota; class Bacteroidia; order Bacteroidales; family Bacteroidaceae; genus Physcousia. The sequence goes on from JAKSLO010000006.1 coordinate 49,459, forward strand.
ATTTTTTCGCTTATTTGTTTGGCAGTTTGAGTATTTTGTGCTAAATTTGCAACGTGAAAAGAAGTATAACCATATTGTGTTTTTTGGCATTTGCTTTTTGCCTTGTGATTGCGAAAAGCATGTCTGCTACCGATGACAAGCGTTGTGCAAAGGCTGACTCATCGCGTGTGCATGGTGTGGTTGTGACAGATAAGAAGGTGAAGGGAAGGGAGGCTTCGCTGAGTGGATCGCGTATGGCTTCGTCCACATTCCCTGTTCACATGAAGGTGAAGGGTGGTGCCTTGTGTGTTACGAGCGACTTCAGTCAGTTGCTTCCCATCTACACCCGTGGCGGAACCTTCTACATGGCTATGCGATTGAACAAGGGACTTAATTGGCTGAACGGTTTGCCAAAAGGTCGCTATCTCATCAATAACCAACCCATCAGCATTCCCTGATGGGTTTTGTTTTTATAAGTGCTTTATCCCCTTGAAGAGCATGATGCCTTCAATATGTATGAGGTATTTTAGTAAATAATCTTGTCACATTACGCGATTATTCTCGTTCGTTCCTTTCGTGCTCCTTCTCCGGTCTTCCTTTTTCCAGTCTTCGTTCATCCTTCGATTTTCCTATACTTATGGTCTTGCTTTCCTCCCGTTTGATTCCGACCTTTGTCCCACTTTAAGTGGGAGGCAAGTGGGAGGGAGGTGGGAGGCAAACCGATAGAAAGTCGAATTTACCTTGTAGGTTCTGTGTATTCATCACGGAGAAACTGGAGGGCAAAATGATTCGATTTCCCTAATTATAAAACCAGGTGTCAAGCATCTGTTCGCGCTATACCCCCTGATTTGAGGTAAAAAAAAACCTTTACTTACTAAAGTTTCCCACCCTTTGGGTGGCTGAAACTTAGGGAGTTAAAAGGAGTT
>JAKSLO010000060.1 GCA_024401185.1 Bacteroidaceae bacterium
CTGCCCAAATGATTTCGGAAGCCACAGGCTTGAGTGAGGAGGAGATTGCCGCTTTGTGATGTTATAGTCTTTTATGCTTCAGAATAAAAATCTACTTCTTGGCATTCGAACATAATGAAATGCCGTTGGCATCGAGATAGTCGTGAAACCAATAAAAATGCCTCAGCTCTTGGTGAGCCGAGGCATTTTGTGTTATGTTGTGACCTATAGACGCTTCGCTATTGGTCAGAAACGTCTTTTTGCTTATACGAGGTGACGGATGATGTCCTCACGATTGCCGGGGAGGTAATCGATGACAGGAATCTCGATCATGGTGTAAGCACCAGGCTGCTGCTTCATGCTGGCACGTGCTACGTTGACGAGAACCTGTGCAGTAAGAGCAGGGTTGTTGATCTTCATGTTGAACTCAAAGAGCTGGTTGTGGGTCTGGCCACTTACACCCTTGCGAACGAGGTTTACACCATGACCTACGTCGTTGAGTGCATCTACGCTCTCAACCTGGAACACGTGAGTCTCGTCGCTTGCGAAATAGGGGTCGGCCTTGATGGCTGCAGTAACCTCTTCGAGCTTAGCACCCTCTTCCAACTCAACATAAACCATGCGGCGGTGAATACCCTCACCAACGGGGATGGTCATTGAAAGTGCATCCTTGACACCCTCCTTAGAGCGTACGCATACGCTGTGACCCATTGAGCGGCCAGGGCCGAAGTTGGTATAGCTGATACCCTTGGGAGCAAGGCTCTCCATCAAGGTACGGACAATGCTGTCTGAACCTGGATCCCAACCTGCAGAGATGATGCTGACTGCACCTGCCTTCTTGGCAGCGGCATCGAGTGAACGACGCAAGTCAACGATCTGGGTGTGGATGTCGAAGCTGTCAACGGTGTTGATACCCATAGCCAAGCATTTAAGAGCATGCTCCTCTACGCTGCGGGTGGGGGTAGCGAGGATGGCAACGTCAACCTTACCGAGTTCTTCGATATTCTTCACTACGGCATAATCTGCCAATTCTGCGGGCTTGTTCTCTGCGCCGTTACGACGTACAACACCTGCAATCTCCATGTCGGGAGCTGCCTGCAAAGCCTGCAGAGCGTACTTGCCAATGTTTCCGTATCCAACGATGGCTACACGAATCTTTTCCATAATCTTTTTGTTGATTGTTGTATGGTTTAATTTACTTTTTGTTGCTTGTATTGCTGTTTTCGGGTGCAAAGTTATAAATAAAAATGTATTTTGGTGTTATAATGCGTGTTTTTTTTGACTTTTTGCTTATTTTTTGTGCGCTTTGCTTGCTTTATGGCGAATTTGTGTCAGAAATGAGTGTTTTGCGCATGCTGGTAAGTGTGAAAGTGTCATGGGTGGCCTGCTTACTTTTTCTGTGCGTGAATGAGTTTTTTGCGTGGCATTAGTTGTTGCAATCGTGCCGATATAATGATAAAAGTCAATTAAAAGGGGTATTTTTCTAAAAACTTTCTCCTTATTATACTTAATATGGTGGAAAATGTGTACCTTTGTGCTCCAAAAGGATAATTTTTAGAAATTATATAAAATCAATAGGCATATATTTTAAGTTTTATGGCAGAGACAAGAAAGATAAAGAGAGCCCTTGTGAGTGTTTTCCACAAGGATGGTCTTGACGAGATTTTGCGCAAGTTGCACGAGCAGGGTGTTGAACTGTTGTCAACAGGTGGTACTCAGGCATTCATCGAGAGCTTGGGCATTCCTTGCCAGCGTGTAGAGGATGTGACAAGTTATCCCAGCATTCTGGGCGGACGAGTAAAGACTCTTCACCCCAAAGTGTTCGGTGGCATTCTGGGTCGTCGTGAGTTGCAGGGCGATCAGGAGCAGATGGCTAAGTATGAGATTCCCGAGATTGACTTGGTGATTGTAGATCTCTATCCCTTTGAGCAGACCGTGGCAAGTGGTGCAAGCGATGCCGACATCATCGAGAAGATTGATATCGGTGGTATCAGTTTGATTCGTGCTGCTGCCAAGAACTTCCGCGACGTAATCATTGTTCCCAGCAAGCAGGAGTATCAGCCTCTGCTCAACCTCTTGGAGAAGAACGGCGCACAGAGCGAGATTGAGGACCGCAAGTGGTTTGCTGCACAGGCATTTGGTGTAAGCAGTCATTACGATACTGCCATCCACGCCTGGTTTGTAAAGTAAGAAATGGAGTAAGACGTTAGGAAAAGCTCTTTTTTAAGGTAAAAAGTCGATGAGAAGTTTTTTTTCATTCAATAAAGAAATCGCGATGGACCTCGGAACGGCCAATACTATCATCATCACCGATGGTAAGATTGCCGTTGACGAGCCTAGCGTGGTAGCCTTGGATCGCCGTACCGACAAGATGATTGCCGTGGGCGAGAAGGCTAAGATGATGTACGAGAAGACCAATGCCGACATCCGTACCGTTCGTCCCTTGCGCGATGGTGTGATTGCCGACTTTAACGCTTGCGAGCAGATGATTCGCGGCTTGATTAAGATGGTTCACACAGGTAGCCGTTTGTTCTCACCCTCTATGCGTATGGTCATTGGCGTTCCCAGTGGTTCTACCGAGGTGGAGCTTCGTGCTGTGCGCGATAGTGCCGAGCATGCCGGTGGTCGTGAGGTGTATCTTATCTACGAGCCTATGGCTGCTGCTATTGGTGTGGGTTTGGACGTTTGTGCCCCTGAGGGTAACATGATTGTCGATATAGGTGGTGGTTCTACCGAGATTGCCGTCATCTCATTGGGTGGTATCGTGGCAGACAAGAGCTTGCGTATCGCTGGTGATGAGTTGACAGCTGACATCCAGGATTACATGAGCCGTCAGCACAACATGAAGGTCAGCGAGCGTATGGCAGAGCGTATCAAGATTCATGTAGGTTCGGCCTTGACTGACCTGGGTGATGATGCTCCCGAGGACTATATGGTGCACGGTCCTAACAAGATTACTGCCTTGCCTATGGCCGTCCCTGTGTGCTATCAGGAAATTGCTCACTGTCTGGAGAAGACTATTGCGCGTATCGAAACCGCTGTGCTTGATGCCTTGGCTGAGACTCCTCCTGAGTTGTATGCTGATATCGTGCAGAACGGAATCTACCTGACAGGTGGTGGTGCCTTGCTCCGTGGTTTGGACAAGCGCTTGACTGACAAGATCAACATTCCCTTCCACATTGCAGAGGATCCTTTGCATAGTGTTGCCAAGGGTACTGGTGTGGCTTTGAAGAATATTCACAACTTCTCATTCTTGATGTAAATAGTGGGAATCTTCCCTCTGGTTCGCTATTGCGGTGTTCTTGTGCTTAGTCACGGATGCCTGACGATTCGGCGAGCCAACTATGAGCAGCGAACAACGAACTTTGAACTGAAATGGCGGGTTGGATAGAATGGTTTAAAACGCATCTCCACTGGTTCGTCTTCATTATCTTGGAGATAGCCAGCTTGGTGATGCTTTTCCGTTTCAGTTCGTACCACCATAGCGTATGGGCAACACATACCAACGCCTTGGCAGGTAAGATACTGGAGTGGGAGTCAAATATGCACAGCTATCTACAACTACGCCAAATCAACGAACAACTCACCTATGAGAACCTTGTCCTTCAGTACAACAATCAACTGTTGCGTGAGGAACTGGCTGCGCTGAAGCATGACACCACCTATGTGGAGATGCTCATGCAGGAGCATCTGGCCAGTCTTAACGTCATCCCCGCTAAGGTGGTCAGCAATAGTGTGCGCGAGAAGGACAACATCATCACCTTGGACAAGGGTTTGGTGGATGGCGTGCGCACCGAGATGGGTGTGGTGAGCGGAACAGGTGTAGTGGGCATTATCTATGAGGTCAGCAATCACTACTCGTTGGTGCTTCCGGTGCTTAACTCTCATTCCAATATCAGCGTGCGCTTGCGTGGCTCCGAGCATTTCGGTTCGTTGAAGTGGAAGGGTGGTAGTGTGTTGGATGCCTATATAGACGGTATTCCTCTTCATGCCCGTTTCCGTGTGGGAGACATTGTGGAGACGAGTGGTTTCTCAAGTGTATTCCCCGAAGGTATATTTGTGGGTAAGGTATCAGAGGTGTTTACCTCACAGGATGGTTTGAGTTTTGAACTCAAGGTGCGACTGAGTGTTGACCTGGCTACCATACGTGACGTCAATATCATTGATAACCCCCAAAAGGAGGAGATTGACTCGTTGAGGGCAAGTGTGGTGAAGTGATGTGTAACGTGGTATTTTAGTGCAAAAAGTGAATGCTATATGTTATATGAAAATAGCAAAAGGTTTCTTCAACTGCTTGGCCTGTTGGCATTGCAAGTCTTGCTGATGAATCACATACATTTCCTGGGTTATGGCAGCCCGTTGGTGTATGTGGCTTTGCTGTTGTATTTCCCTTTAGGTTCAAATAAGATTATCACGCTTGTCTGGGCGTTTGCCATGGGACTTATGGTCGATATGTTCAGCAATACGCCTGGCCTTTCTTCGGCATCGCTCACTTTTACGGCTATGTGCCAACCTATATGGCTCAAAACCCTGACACCCAAGGATGCGCTGGAGGATATGACTCCCAATTACCGTACGATGGGTAAGTGGAATCATCTTCGCTATCTCACCCTGTTGCTTGCGTTGCATCATGTTGCCTATTTCCTGTTGGAGTCATTTTCTTTTTACAATATTTCCGATTTAAGTGCATCCATTTTCAGCAGTTATGTGCTGTCGTGGCTGGTAATAGTAGTTCTGGAGACATTGAGAGGCCGTGAGTGATAAGGATTTTCATTTTGATAACCGCAAGTATGTGTTGGGTGGCGTAGTCATTCTGGTCATCCTTATATATATATTGCGCTTGTTCTCGCTGCAATTCATGAATGATGACTTCAAGAAGAATGCCGACAGTAATGCATTCTTGAAGCGCATCCAGTTTCCTGCCCGTGGTTCTATCAGCGACCGAAATGGTAAGTTGCTCGTGTACAACCAACCTTCGTATGACATCATGGTGGTCATCAATGAGATGGAAAACCTTGATACGCTGGGACTTTGCCAGAGTCTTGGCATAGAGATGGATTGGTTCTTGCGACGCATGAACGAGATAAAAGACCGTAATCGCAATCCTGGTTACAGTCGTTATACGCAGCAGCTCTTCATGAGCCAGTTGTCGGGTGAAGAGTTCAGCAATTTCCAGGAGAAGCTCTTCCGTTTTCCTGGTTTCTACATTCAGAAGCGTAGCATTCGCCAATACACCAATGACCATGCCGCTCACATCCTGGGTGATGTGGGCGAGGTGAGTCCTTCTGATATTGAGGAGGATGAGTACTATCAGAGTGGTGACTACATTGGCAAGCAGGGCGTGGAGCGAAGCTACGAGAAGCAGTTGCGCGGAGTTAAGGGTTCTGAAATCCTGCTTCGTGATGCAAGAGGACGCATCAAGGGACGTTATCAGAATGGTAAACTTGACCAAGCACCCATTCCGGGTAAGAACCTCACGTTGAGCATTGACCTCGAACTGCAGGCGTTGGGCGAGCGTCTGATGAAAGGAAAACTGGGTAGTATCGTGGCTATCGAACCCTCTACGGGTGAGATTCTTTGCATGGTGTCATCTCCCACCTACGATCCGCATCTTATGGTGGGTCGTCAGCGTGGTAAGAATCACAACTTGTTGAGTCAAGACCCCATGAAACCTTTGCTCAACCGTGCCATCTCGGGTCGTTATCCTCCTGGTTCTACGTTCAAGACAAGTCAGGCACTTACTTTCCTGCAAGAGGGCGTAATCTCTCCCACAGGAACAGCATATCCCTGTAGTCATGGTTTCCATTTAGGACGTCTTACTGTGGGTTGTCATGGTCATGCAGCACCTCTGCCTCTTATTCCTGCCATTGCCACGTCGTGTAATGGGTATTTCTGCTGGGGATTGTACCACATGATGGCAAACCGCAAGAAATACCCCACCGTGCAGGATGCCATGACGACTTGGAAGGACTACATGGTTTCCATGGGATTTGGTTATAAACTGGGCATTGACCTCCCTGGTGAGAATCGTGGTATGATTCCCAATGCTCAGTATTATGACAAGGCATACAAGGGTTCGTGGAACGGTGTAACCATTATCTCTATCTCCATTGGTCAGGGTGAGGTGTGCCTCACGCCTCTTCAGATAGCCAATCTGGGTGCGACTATTGCCAATCGTGGCTACTACATCACCCCTCATGTGGTGAAGGATGTACAGGGAGAACCGCTGGATTCAGCCTATACCCAGCGTCATTACACCAAGGTCGACCCCGCCAATTACAACTATGTGGTAGAGGGTATGCGTCATGCTGTGACGGGTGGTACCTGTCGTGCAGCTAATACCTCTATGTATGAGGTGTGTGGTAAGACGGGTACGGCTCAGAACCGTGGTCATGACCATTCTGTGTTTATGGGTTTTGCTCCTCGAACGAATCCGAAGATTGCTGTGGCTGTCTATGTGGAGAATGGCGGTTTTGGTGCGGTTTATGGTGTGCCTATTGGAGCCCTCATCATGGAGCAGTTCATCAACGGAAAGCTGTCGGAGGCAAGCGAAGCGAAAGCACGTGATTTTGAGAACCGGAAGATTAGCTATGGTACGAGTGCAAGATAAGTTTTCAAACTCTCATCTCCAAACTCTCAACTCAAGGCTTTCGTCTGTAAGTTCTAAGTGTTGAACCCTCGTCTCAGTTTTCATCTCTCAACTTTCAATTTTCAATATTAAACTATCAACATATAACCATGGTTCGCGAGAAAGATAATAAGGGTATTCTTAGATCGTTGGATTGGATTACTATCACTATCTACATCCTGTTGCTTTGCTTGGGTTGGATGAGTGTGTGTGGTGCCAGCTATGACTTCGAGCAGGCAGGCAACATCTTCAGTCTTTCCTCTCGTTCGGGTATGCAGATTGTGTGGATAGGCACGTCGCTCATCTTGGGTGTTGTGGTGTTGAGTATTGACGAACGAGTCTTTGAGTCGTTCTCGTATCTGATATACGTAGGTTTTCTTGTACTATTGGCGGTCACGCCGTTTCTTGCCCGCGACATCAAGGGTTCCATGTCGTGGATTAAAATAGGTTCGTTTAGCCTTCAACCTGCCGAATTTGCCAAGTTTGGTACGGCGCTATGTGTGGCGCGTATCATGAGTGGTATGGAGTTTCACATGAACAAGATGCGTGACTTTCTTATTTGTGCCGTGGTGGTTTTCCTACCTATGGGTCTCATTGTCATGCAGAAAGAGACGGGTAGCGCATTGGTGTATCTGTCTTTCTTCCTAATGTTCTATCGTGAGGGAATGCCTGGTAGTTTCCTCTTTGTGGGAGTGGCTGCCGTATTCTATTTTGTGGTGGGAATACGCTTCGACGAGACGCCTTTGTTTAATCTTCCTGAAGTGAGCTTGGGCACGTACCTCGTGCTTGTGGGCATCTGGATATTTTCTGCCATAATGATTCGTGTGTACACCACGCTTCGTTCCCCCTTCTGGTGGGTACTTGGTTTAGGTGGTGGTGTGTCTATTGTGGGATTGCTGTTTGCTGAGTTTGTGCTGCCTTTCGATGCGGCTTGGGTGCAGCTTTCCATCTGTATTGTCATGATAGGCTACCTCCTATACCTTGCCTTACGCGAACATGTGGCCAGCTATCTTTATGTGGCATTATTCTCGTTAGGTTCACTGGGCTTTTTCTATTCCACGCATTATGTGCTCGACCATGTCATGGAGAAGCATCAGCAAACCCGAATCCGTGTGCTTTTAGGTATTGAGGACGATCCTCGTGGTGCGGGTTACAACGTCATTCAGGCACAGATTGCCATTGGCTCGGGTGGCTTGAAGGGAAAGGGTTTCCTGAATGGTACGCAAACCAAGTTGAAGTATGTTCCTGAGCAGGACACCGACTTTATCTTCTGTACGGTGGGCGAGGAAGAAGGCTTTGTGGGATGTACCGTCGTTCTGGTGCTGTTTTTGGCCTTGATACTCCGTCTGATTCATGTGGCGGAGCGACAGGTGTATCGTTTTGGGCGTATTTACGGGTATTGTGTGTTGAGTATATTCTTCTTCCATGTCTTCATCAACGTGGGCATGGTACTTGGCTTGACGCCTGTAATTGGCATTCCGCTACCGTTCTTTAGCTATGGCGGTTCTTCGTTGTGGGGCTTCACCCTCTTGCTTTTCATCTTGCTTCGTATTGATGCAAGCCGTAACAAGCAGAGAAGGCGATAGTTCAATACATGCCAAATCTTTCGGAACTTATTATTTCACCATTACTATAAAAACTATCTAAGTTTATTCTTCCGACAAGTCGCATCCAATGTCATGTATGCCTTCTACCTTGCGGTCGGTCATGATGTGATGAATGCGGATAGTTCCCTTTGTGCCTTGTTTCAGATGCACGTTGCGCACGGGAATCTCATATTCGAGCAGATCCTTGCCGCTGCCTTCGAAGATTCCATTGTCGTTAGTGATTTCAATGTGCACGGTATCCAGCAACGAACAGGGTGACGTGCGTGTCGTTTTCTTGTCGTATTCCTTCTCGTCAGGATAGATGGTGTCACATTGAGCCAGATACAGCGAATCGGTTTCGTAATCCTGCTCGACAACCATCCAAAGGTCTTTGTATGCAAATTGTCGCGTGATGCGTGCAAGCAGCGTCAGGTTATGGGTGGCGTTGTAATCTGTGGTGGGAACCTCAAACACCATCGTGTCTTTTGTGTCCCATCCGTCGGTATCTACCGATTGGAATACATTGATTCCATCTTGCTTGTGACATGATGTCAAAAGCAAGACGGAACTTATGATTATGTTTCGAAGATTTTTCAAGGCTTATTCCTGTCCACCGTTATTGTGCTGTTGACTTGCACCACCTTTGTCGTTGTTGGCGTTGTGCTTGGGGTTGCCACCATTTCCGTTGGCATTGTCTTGCCCTTTCCCATGATGGCGGTTTTTTCCGTGGTGCTTGTCGTTAGGTCTTTCTCCTTGAGGCTTTTCAGCGTTCTTGGGTCTTTCTCCCTGAGGCTTTTCAGCGTTCTTGGGCCTTTCTCCCTGAGGCTTTTCAGTGTTCTTGGGTCTTTCTCCCTGTGGCTTTTCGCCTTGAGGCTTTTCCCCCTGGGGTTTCTCTCCCTGCTTCTCACCCTGAGGCTTTTCCTTTCTGGGCTTATCGTTCTTTTGCTTTTCGCCCTGAAGCCTTTCCTGTTTCTCGCTCTTTATGTTCTCGGGTTTTGCGTTTTCTGCCTTTTCGGCTTCGTTGCTTCCACCCTTCTTTTTCTTTTTCTTCTTCTTCTTAGCTGTGTCAAAGCGATGAAGGTCTTCCTGCGTAGCCAGGTCGATGGGCTTGGCCACCTCTTTCTTTCCGCCCTCTTCCAGCGTATCGGGGTTTTCGCCCTTGCGGTTCATGGCAATGATTTCCTTGGCACGTTCCGCTGTGATAGTGGTAAGGTTGGCAGCCAGACGCTTGTCTGAACTATAGGTGATGAGGCCTGTCAGGATATCTGCCTTGAAGTAGAAGAACTCACCATCGGTGGTGTGCAGGCTTACCTCACGACTGGGCAACTTGTGCGAAGCCTCGATGTATTGATCTGCCTCATAGTTCATGCAGCACTTCAGTTTTGCACATTGTCCTGCCAGCTTCTGAGGGTTGAGCGAGAGGTCTTGGAAGCGTGCTGCGCTGGTGCTCACGCTTACGAAGTTCTTCATCCAGGTGGCGCAGCACAACTCGCGACCACAAGGGCCGAAGCCACCGATGCGTCCTGCTTCCTGGCGTGCACCAATCTGCTTCATCTCTATTCTTACGCGAAACTCCTCAGCCAGTACCTTGATGAGTTGTCGGAAGTCCACACGTCCGTCGGCAATGTAGTAGAAGATGGCCTTGTTGCCATCGCCCTGATATTCCACGTCGCCAATCTTCATTTCCAAACCGAGGTTCTTGGCTATCTGTCGGCTCTTGATCATCGTCTCGTGCTCTTTTGCCTTAGCCTCCTCGTACTTCTCCATGTCGGTAGGCTTTACCTTGCGATACACATGCTTGATCTCAGTGTCTGCCTTCAGGTTGGCCTTTTTCATCTGCAGATAGGCCAGTTTTCCCGTCATGGTGATGGTTCCTATGTCATGACCAGGCGATGCTTCCACAGCCACCACGTCTCCCTTTACGAGAGGCAGTTTGTTTTCGTTGTGGTAGTATCCTTTTCTCGTATTCTTGAACTGCACCTCTACGATGTCAGTCAGATCAGTATTTCCGGGGATGTCGGCCAGGTAGTCGTAGTCGTTGAGCTGCGCATAACTTGTGCCGCATCCGTTGCGTGATAATCCGCGGCCGCAACCACCGCACTTGAATTCTTTATCCATATTATTGTATGAGAAGGACGATCATTTTGAGTGAGAAGTCGAAAAACACCATCTTGGCATTTACGTTGCCTTCGATGTCGCTTTCTGCCTCGCTCAGCTCGTCCATTATCTTGATTACGTTTCTTTCGTTGATGAAGCGTGCAAACTTTGTCGAGAAATCGCTCTCCCTGCGCAACTGGTAGTTGAGCGCATCCTGCCGTTGGAAGTTGTAGATGAAGTTCTCGCGCACCATGCGTTGTGCGTATTGCAGAAATCGCTTCTGTGCCTCGCGTCCTTTGCTGGCCATGTCGTCGCTCCACGCGCGCATGTCCTTAATCTTACGCATATAGGCAAGTCGCATCAGGTTGACGAAGAGTTCGAAGAACAGGCTTTCCTCGTTGCCTGCCTGCATGCGGTGTATGGCTTCTGTGTAGCTGCCTTGTGCCACGTGTGCCAGTTCCTTTGCCACCTCGCTGGGTATGGCATGCCTGAGGCAGAGTGCCTCGCTGATTTCCTCTTCTGTAAGCGCTGGCACATTGATGCGTTGTGTACGGCTTATGATGGTGCCGAGCACCTTGTCGGGTTCCTCGCTCACCATGATGAAGTGTGTGCGCGAAGGTGGTTCCTCAATCAGTTTCAGCAGTTTGTTGGCCGTCTCCTGGTTCATGCGTTCGGGCAGCCACACGATGACCACCCTGCGTCCGCCCTGGCTCGACTTGATGGCAAGCTTGTGCAGCAGGGAGTCGCTCTCGCCCACGTAATAGGTGGCTTGCTGGTTTTCGGCCTTCATGTCCTCCAGCCAGTCGTTGATGTCGAAGTATGCGTTACGTTGCAATTGCTCGCGCCATTCCTTCAGGTAGTCGTCGCAGATGGGAGCCGTGCTGCTGTTCTTCTTCTTGATGATGGGGAAGGAGAAGTGCAGGTCGGGGTGGGAGAGTGCTTCTACCATCTTGCATGCCTTGCAGGTGGTGCAAGCCCCCATGCTGGTTGCCAGATTGCCTCCGTCCATTCCCTCAGCTAAGGTGGCATCGCCTTCTGTGGCTACGGGGATGGGGTTGCCAAACATGTCCAGTTCGGGTTCCGTCTGCTTCTTCGACCCTGCGTTTTCGCACAGCAATGTCTGCGCCAGCGCCAGTGCCAGTGGCATCTTGCCTGCTCCTCGTGGCCCGCATAGCATCAGGGCATGAGGCACACGGTCGTGCTCAACGTCCTTGAGCAGACGTTGCTTCACCTCTTCCTGTCCTATGATGTCGCTGAATTGCATACGTATTCTTCTTTAATAAATCTTCTTTGCAATCTCTCTGATGCTGTCCACCGCCGACACGGTGTAGAAGTGCAGGTTGGGAGCACCATTCTTCACGAGTTCGCGGCATTGCTCAGCTGCCCATTCTATGCCCACCTGCTTCAGGGCCTCGTCGTTCTTGCACTTGATGGCTTCGCGGTACAGGGCTTCGGGCAGGTCGCAATGGAAGGTCTTGGGTACCACGGTCAGCTGGCTGAGCTTGGCCAGTGGCTTGATGCCTGGGATGATGGGAATGTTGATGCCCATCTCTCTGGCTCTCTTGACGAAGTCGAAGTACTTCTGGTTGTCATAGAAGAGCTGGGTCACGGCATACTCGGCGCCCATGTCCGCCTTTTGTTTCAATATGGCTAAATCGCTTTCCATGTTGGGAGCCTCCTCATGCTTTTCGGGGTAGCAAGCCACACCGAAGTGGAAGGGGGTGCCGGGCTTCTTGATGGGAGTGCCGTCGTAGAACTCTCCTGCATTGAAGCGATTGATTTGTTCGATGAGTTCGGTGGCGTGTGAGGGGCCGTCACCCGTGGGGTGGAAGGCGTTGTCCTCCTTAGCCTTGTCGCCGCGCAGCACCAGAATGTCGCTGATGTCCAGAAACTGCAGGTCGAGCAACATGTATTCCAGGTCTTCGCGGGTATTGCCGCTGCACACCAGATGGGGCACAACGGGCACGTTGAATTTGTTCTGTATGGCAGCCGCGATGGCTATAGTGCCAGGGCGACGGCGGATACGTTGTCTTTGCAGCAAACCGCTTTCCACCTCGTGATAGACGTACTCGCTGCGATGGGTAGTGATGTTGATGTAGCGAGGAGTAAACTCACTCAACTGCTCTACTGTGCGGAACAGGGCTTCTGTTCCATTTCCTTTTAAAGGGGGCAGCACCTCAAATGAGAATGCTGTCCCCTGTTTCTTGTTGATAATGTCGATTATATTCATTCTTGGGGTATTACTTGATAGTGCTGTCGGCATTGAAGTAGCCTGACTCGCTAAGGGGCTTGATGGCAGCAAAGCCGCTCCATGTCTCGTCGCCCTGGAATTCCTTGATGAGTGCATCGGGCACGTAAGCCTCACACTGAGCCTTGTTGAATGCCTTGGCAGCTGCTGTGGTGGGGAACTGATACAAAGCAGGGGTCAGGATGTAGATCTTCTTGATGTTCTTGGATGCTGAGCAGAAGGTGTACATGCGATCCTTGAAGTTGTAGGGGATTGCCAACTCCTCGATACCTGCCGAACCCTTGAAGGCGTCCTCCTCGATGGCGTCGATGGTCATGGGGATGATGATGGTCTTCAATGCGGGGCAGTTAGCCAGAGCGTTGTCGCGAATCTTCCAACCCTGCTGGTCGAGCAATACCTTCTCCAGAGAGGTACAGCCGTCGAAGGCATTCAATCCAAGGGTAGAGGTGGTAACCTTTACCTCCTTCAATGAGGTACAACCCATGAAGGCCTCGTCGCCGATTACATCTACTGCCTCGTCGAAATACACAGCCTCAAGGTTGGGGCAGTTCTTGAACGAAGCCGTACCAATCATGTTGATCTTATGGTCGAAATATACAGCCTTTACAGCCTTGTTGTTCTCCATCATGGCGTCAACGGTCGAGATAACGCTCTCGTCGAAACCTACGTTGGCAGCATCGTTGGCCATCTGAGCCTGCAGGTCGGCACTCTTGTAAACCTTCAGGTCGGCAGGCTTCTGAGCCTTAGCCTTGCCTGCTGGAGCCTCTGTCTTCTCGCCGCTGGCCTCTGCCTGTTCTGCACTCTGCTTCTTCTCGCCGCAACTGGTCATCACCATGCTGGTGGCCAGTGCCATACCCATTGTCAGGGTAAGAAATGTTTTTTTCATAATAATTAGTTAATATTAGTAATTATGGGTTTATTTCTTAATCTTGAACACCACGAAGTTCTTGCCAGCCACATTAGCCTTGATGGTGCTGCCCTCTGCCTTGAGGGTGGCCTCCTGGGGCACGATGGCGTTGGGGTTGTCCACGGTGTTCTCCATGTCGTAGTCGCTGCAATCCAGGGTTATGGTGTTCACCTTGGCGATGCCGTTCTTAAGTCCGTTCAGCTTGATGTCGATGCTCTTGCTGCCCTCGGTTGTGTTGATCACCTTAACGATTACCTCGTTGCTCTCCTTGTCGTACACAGCACTTGCAAAGATGCCGTCCTGACCCTTGGGAGTGGGGTTGGCTATGGTGGTGCTCAGCACGTTGGTACCCTTGTTCTGGGCATAGAGTGCCTGCACGTAGTAGCTTACGGTCTTGGCCGAGCGCAGGTTGTCAAACCAGATGGCATCGGGTCTCCATTGCCATCCCTCTACGTGTGCAAAGAGGGGTGCGTAGGTAGCCATGTGCACCACGTCGGCGTTCTTCTCCAGGTTGGTCATGAAGGCTGCCTCGTAGATGCTGGCACCTGCATGGTTCCACTTCTTGCCACGGTCATGGCAGGCATACTCGCCGGCAAACACCTTAGGACCGGTACGGTCGTACTCATCGTAGCGGTTCATCTCGTTCTTGAACCAGTCGATGTTGCGGTAGAAGTGCTCGTCCACCAGGTCGGCCTTCAGCTCCTTCATGGCTGTCCATCCCAGGTCGAAGCTCTGACCCTCGCTGTCGGGGCCGCTGGTACCGATGATCTTGATTTCGGGATGTGCCTTGCGGATGGCCTCCACAAACACCTTGAGGCGCTTGCTGAATGCCTTGTTGTCCTTGTAATCCCACTGCTCGTTGCCCACGCCGATGAACTTCAGGTTGAAGGGAGCGGGGTGCCCCATGTCGGCACGCAGCTTGGCCCACTGGTTCTTGGCGGGGTCGCCGTTGGCAAACTCAATGAGGTCGATGCAGTCGTCGATGTAGGGCTTCAGGTCGTCCATGCCTACGTGCACCTTCTTCTCGTCGCGTATTTCGTTCTGATACTGGCATGCCATACCCACGTTCAATACGGGCAGAGGCTCTGCACCGATCTGCTCCGAGAGGCGGAAGTACTCAAAGAAGCCAAGTCCGTAGCTCT
The DNA here is from genome assembly GCA_024401185.1 of Bacteroidaceae bacterium. GTDB lineage: Bacteria > Bacteroidota > Bacteroidia > Bacteroidales > Bacteroidaceae > Physcousia. The sequence continues at coordinate 14,588 of JAKSLO010000060.1, forward strand.
GGAAGTAGTTGGGGTAGTAGCGGTTGGTGAAGGTGTAGTGCCAGCGGTTCTCGTTCAGGGGGCGGTTCTCAACGGGGCCTACTGAGTTCTTCCACTGGTAGCGGCTCTCCAGGTCGGTGCCCTCCACGATGCAACCGCCGGGGAAGCGGAATACGCCGGGCTTCATGTCATACAATGCCTGTGCCAGATCCTTGCGCATACCGTTCTCGTCGCCCATGTAGGTATCCACGGGGAACAAGCTCACGTGCTCCAGGTCGGTGGTCACCTTCGAGTCGCCCCACACACGCATGTGAGCCTTCTCCACGGTCTTGCTGGCCTTGATGGTCAGGGTGTACTTCTTCCACTCCTTGCCCTGTATCTCCACGCCTCCGTTGCCTATCTTCTGGTCGTCGCCCATCGTAGCGTTGTCCACCAGGTCAACCCATATCTTTGAGTTGCCACCCTCGGGGCAGCGTGCCCATACGCTGAACTTGTATTCTGCACCCTTCTTGATACCCATGCCGAAGAATCCGCTGTTCTCAATCATGGTATGCTTGTGTGCGTGTCCGGAGGGAGCTAGGCGTACGTAGCGGGGGTTCTTCTCGAATGGACCATCGTTCTGCAATGACACCTTGCCCGAGATGTCCCATCCGGCAAAGGGGTTGGGGAATTCGAACGAACGGTTCATTACCAACTCTGCATACAGACCTCCGTCGGCAGCATAGTTGATGTCCTCAAAGAATATGCCGTACATGGTGGGCTGCACAGGAGCACCCAGTTTGGCAGTCTCAACCGTGATGGTGTTGTCCTGAGCCGATGCCGATGCACCAGCAGCCAGACAAGCGCTAAGAAGGATGTTTCTAATTTTCATTGTCAATTCGTTTTTTTTTGTTAGTTAGTTTGGTCTTGTTTTGGCATGGCCATTCATGACGACCCGCTATTATTGGGTGTAAAGATACAAAATAAAAAAACGATATGCAACGAAATGGGCAAAAAGATGAATTTCTTGGCTCGTTTATTGTCGAAATGAGGCTTTTTTTTGCAAAACGGGTATCATGATGGCGGCCGAATGACGGGCAGACTTCGTGTTCTCTCTCGTGCCCGTTTCCTTCACGTTTCATTCAGGGTGCACTCAGTGTGCGCTCACAAATCCGTGGAGAATCGTGTGCGTACTGTGAGCGTACTGTGTGCGAACCTTGGGTGAACCTAAAGGGTGGGCAATCAGGAGCCATATACCAAAAGTTTGGTATGCCGTTTACTATTTTTGGGTATATGGAATACCACTCTGTTGCGATTGTGGGGGTGCCGATTTTGCCGTACCTTTGCACTCGAAATCAAGAGTTACACTCAAATCACAAAGAGTTGCACTCATAAAACAATAAAAATCAACATAGTAATAAACCATATTAAAAAATAAACGAAAGGAGACGCATTATGAAATTCAAGACAGTATTAGCAGCAGCGTTTTTGGCAGTAGCCTCATTGGCAAATGCAGCCACCAAGGGTAACGGAACCATCACAGTAAAGGCAACCAAGGCAAGCAAGCAGCTTGTTGAGAGCTGGGCTAATGCTTACATGCAGGTGCGTCCCGAGATAAACGTCGTAATCGTGGATAAGGCAGAAGGTGCCAACATCTCTATCGTAAATGGCATTTCCGAAGGCTTGGACGTGGCCAACGTAGGACGATTTGCCTTGCTGCCCGTGACTCCCGTCGATAACCCCTTGTACAAGGAGGTGGCACAGAAGCAATGGGGCGAGAAGGACATCAAGAAGCTGTTCTTCCAGACAGAGGAAGACCTCTACCAGGATGCTTCGGAAAAGTCGAAGAAGGAGAAGCTCAGCGAGAAGCTTGTAGTGTTTAGCGGCACCAGCACCTCGTCTGCTGCGCAGGCATTTGCCCAGCACTTCGGTTTCAGCAAGGGTGACATTCGTGGCAAGCGTATTGCCGGTGACGACCTCTACCTGCTCAACGCCATACAGAAGGACAAGCAGTCGGTAACCTTCAACAACCTGGCTTACCTCTTCGACCTCAACTCACGACAGCTGAAGCACGACATTGCGGTTCTGCCCCTCAACGTCAAGAAGGAGTTTGAAGCCATCCTGCAGTCGGGTAACCTCGACGACACCATCAAGCTGCTCGAGAACGAGGCCATCAGTACCATTCCTGTTGAGAATGTGGCTTTCCAGCTGAACAACTTCAACTCGGATGTGGACGATTTCCTTTCGTGGGTTGTCACAGACGGTCAGCAGTACAACAACCAGGCAGGCTTCCTGCGCCTGAGCAACCGCGATGCCAAGCAGCAGTTGCAGCTGCTGGCAAAGAGATAAGAACAAAACGAACGGCTTCCACTTGATTTGGAAGCCGTTCGCTTTATGTTATAGACTGAAGTTTCCCACCTTATGGAAGTTAATGAAGTTAAAGAAGTTAAAGAAGTTAAAGGACGAATGTCCTGCTCCTTGAATGCATCTTACAAACGTATCGTCTACTTTTGACCGCCG
>JAKSLO010000061.1 GCA_024401185.1 Bacteroidaceae bacterium
TCTACCGAGCGAATGAGATAATTCGACGTAGTCAAATTATCGAAATGAGTGAGAGCAGAATAAAGCTTGCTTTGATTCTACCGAGTGAATGAATAAATTCGACGTAGTCAAATTATCGAAATGAGTGAGAGCAGAATAAAGCTTGCTTTGATTCTACCGAGTGAATGGATAAATTCGACGTAGTCAATTTGTTGAAAGCATTACTCAATACCCCACTACTCACTTCTGGTGGTATATGCTTTCTGAAAAATACGGGTAAGAGTAAAGTGAGAACACTTATAATGTTTAGCTTGTGTAAGTATGATGTTTAGCCTGCTTAAGTATAATGTTTAGCCTACGTAAGTATGATGTTTAGCTTGTGTAAGTATGATGTTTAGCTTGTGTAAGTATGATGTTTTGCCTGTTTAAGTATACTGTTCGCCTACTGTTTACCTACTATTTGCCTATTTTTCGCTCAGTTCCGCTCTTTTTATTCATTCCTTGGGTGCTCCTTCCTCCTTGCCGTGAAGGCAAGAGAGAGGCTTTGAATGGGCAAAGAAGCGGTATGGATGTGAATTTATATGAAAAGTAAAAGGTCTGTCCCCTTGTGAAGAACAGACCTTTTTGGAATATTATTATTTGAAGTTTCGATTTAGAATCGGCCTCCGCCAAAACCGCCTCCGCCTCCGCCGAAGCCACCGCCACCGCCGAAGCCGCCGCCTCCACCGAAGCCACCGCGACCGCCACCGAAGCCGCCTCCGAAACCGCCCATGCCACGGCGAGCATCACGACTGCCCATGAGGTTGAGGCGATAGATGAAGTGTACCATGAAGTAGCTGTTGATGTTGTTGGTGTAGGTATCGCTGCGTGAGAACTCACTAATCTGACGGCTTACGTTGCTGCGCTGGTGCAGAATATCGTTCCACTCAACCTGGATGGTTGCTGCATTGCCTGCGAGGAAGCTCTTCTGCAAGGTTGCATTCCAGATGAGCTCGTTGGTATTCATGTTTGAATCCTGATAGCCGCGACGGCTCTGCTCTGTGATGTTGGTGGTGAAGGTTACGCTCCAGGGGAACATCAAGGTAGCGCTACCACCGTAGTTGATCATCCAAGAGTTGATGTTGTTGCCATTCTGTGAAGTGCTGCGAGTGCTGTTGTAGTTCACGCCACCATTAGCAGTAATATCCAATGAGTAACGATCGTCGTAGAAAGTGTAGCGATAGTTAAGACGAAGGTTGTCGCCGATGGTTGTGGTCTTTGTAGCTGCCTCGTTGAGAGGAGTTGCAGCAAAGAGTTTGTCCATGTTTACACGGTTGGTGATGGGGTCGATGAACTGTGCCATGTCAGCATTGGTGTTGGTGCTGAGGTAACCCAAACGGTAGTTGTAACTTGCGTTGATGTTGTTTGACAAGTTCCAGTACTTGTTAGCACCCATAGCGGTATTGAAATAGATGCTACCATTGGTGCTCCAGTTACCGTCGATGTTCATGGGTCGAGTGTAGTTAGCACCCAATGTCTGGTCGTAGATAGTGGCCGAGCTGATGCTGTTCTTTGTGTTATTGAAACCTGCGCGAACATTCCAACTGGTCTGAGTCTCCATCAGGTAACCGTTGTAATCGATAGATACGCTGTTGTTCCAGCTGCTACGCAAACCTGCGTTACCAGTGTTTACACGAAGAGGATTGCTATCATCGGTAACCTCCATCAACTGTGTCATGCTGGGCTGGCTCATACGAGCGTTGTAGTTAACGCGGAGCTGGCTGACGTTGCTGATCTTCCAGCGCAAGTTGATACGGGGAGCCCAGTTGAAAGTAGTACGGGTTACTGTGGTGTCGAGGTCGCCCTTGGTGTAGTTCATCAAGGTGTGCTGAGGTTGAGCACTGATACCACCGTCGAAACGAATCTCCTGGCCATTCTCAAACTTGTTCATGTAGCGGAGCATGATGTTTGCGTTGTGGTTGTTCTCGTTGTAGGTTGCATACTGGCTGTTCATAGCATCGATGGTAAGCAGCTGCCAGTCAAGGCCACCTGCAAAGGCATTGTTGAGGCTGACACCATTGCTGAAGATGTCGTAGAGCATTACCTCGTCGATGGGGGTGCCACCATTGTTCTCGCTAATCAGCTTCTCCAGGTTATACATTGAGCGGTCGTTGTCGTTGAAACGGCGCTGGTACTGATAGCTGAGCTGCAAGTTGAGGTTTGATGTAAGAGGCTCGGTGTAGCTGATACGGCTATCAACATTCCAGTTCTTTGAAGGGCTCAGTGTATAGCGGTCCTGCAAGGTATTTCTGTTCTGCTGGTAGTACTTGATTCTTGACCAGTTGAAACTTTCGTTGTCTGACTCAGAGATTTGACCATTCAAATTCAAGGTAAGGCTACGGCCTGCGGCAAAACGATGGGTGAACTGCATGTTGGCACCGCCATTGTTGCTGGTACCCAGGCTACGTGTCTCACTAACGTTGTTGTTTACACGAATCTCTTCGTTAGTAAAGAGGTCGTCGTTGGTATAGTCAGAAAGTGGGTTCTTGGTGACGTCGTAGGGGTCTTTGTTAAAGGTAACAGACTCGGTTAACCCATCGCTGTTGTTGACAGAATGACTGAAACGTGGACGTAAGGTGATGGTGTTCACGCTGTCGGGATCCCACTCCATACGCAAGTCTGCGTTGATGCTCCAGTTGTCACCATGGTTACGGCTGAAGTTGTTCTGGAAAGTACTTGACTTCTCGTTAAGGAAAGTCTCGCTGTTGCCTACTGACATGCTGGAAGACTCGCGGGCATTGTAACGCACGTTACCACCAATCTCAAAGTATCCGGGGCTGTACTGAGGCTGATCGTTACTCCAGGTAACATTCACACCCGTCATGGTGTTGGTAGTTACACCACTACCGGCTCCAAAACCACCCCAGCGGCCAATGCCACCATTGTTGTTGTTGCGGTTGAACATTGCCATGAACTGCAGGTTGTCGTCGAAACGCATTGCAGTCAGGTTGGTTGCGTAGAGAGGTTTGGGGAAGTCCAACTGACGTGACTCACCAGGGATAGCGTCCTGACGAGCGTTACCAGCAGCGAGGTCAACGTTTACGGTCCAACCTTCGCCCATACCCTTCTTGGCAGTAAGGTCGAGCACAGTCTCCTCCTCACCATCATCGATACCGGTGATACGTGAGTAGTCGCTCTTGCGGTCGTATGCCTTAACCTTGTCCACCATCTTGGCAGTAAGGTTCTTCAGGGCAGCTTCCTTGTCATCTCCAAAGAGTTCCTTACCCTTCATGAGGATTCTGCTGACGTTCTTACCATTGATCTTGATGCTACCGTCAGCACCTACCTCTGCACCGGGCAATTTGCGTACCAACTCCTCCAAGGTTGAGCCCTCGGGAAGGCGGTAAGCGTCAGCATTATATACAAAGGTATCAGCCTTAACCTCTACCTGTGCCAGGGCAGCCTGTACGACTGCGTCTTTCATCAGCTTGGTGTAGAGAGAAATGTCACCCACGTTTACTTTAGGATTGTCCTTGGTCAAAGTGAGGTTCTGGAATATGGTTTGGTATCCAGCAAAGGAGGTCTTCAGAATGTACAGACCAGGACCTACGCTGGGCAAGGTGAATGCACCTTTAGTGTCGGATGCTACACCTGCAGCTTGTGTGCTGTCGGGCTTGAGCAACACCACGTTTGCACCGGGCATCGTCTCATTTGTTTCACCATCGAGCACTTTTCCACTCACGGTAATCTTTTGGGCCATTGCCACCGCACTGAACAGCATCATAAGCATCAGTGCCAAATGTCTCGTTCTTGCCATAATGTTTTGTTTCAATTATGTTTTTTTGTTATTATTTCACTTTTCATACTTGGGGCTTTCTTGTTGTGTTTTTGCTACTTGTGAAATAGATTTTTTCTCATACGCCAAACACGTTTTTCCCCTCTCGTTACGTTTCTTTGACTCAAAAAAGGCGTCATGGTTTAATAAGCGGATGCAAAATTACTATATTTTTTGCGTTTTTGTTGCCGAATTACATATTTATATTTAACTTTGTGGAAACAATAATCAAAAAAAATCTATGGAGAAGCAAGACGTAATAATAAGTCAACATCTTGAAACCAGTTTGGAGCAGGCCATTGCAAAGTGTCCGCACGACCGGCTTTTTGTACTCACCGATACTACCACGATAGACAAGTGCTGGCCCTTGGTGAAGGACTATGCCTGCGTGAGCGGTGCCAAGATGATTACTATTGCCTCGACCGACGAGAACAAGACCCTGGAGAGTGTGTGCCAGGTATGGTCTGCATTGCAACAGGGAGGGGCAACGCGCCACTCTCTGCTCATCAACCTGGGTGGTGGCATGGTGACCGACTTGGGTGGCTTTGCGGCCAGCACCTACAAGCGTGGCATCAAGTATATCAACATACCCACTACGCTGCTGTCCATGGTCGATGCCTCGGTGGGTGGTAAGACGGGTTTCAACTTTGGTGGTCTGAAAAACGAAATCGGTGTGTTCAACAATGCCTCGAGCGTCATACTCGACACCCGTTTCCTGCAGACGCTCGATTATGACAACATTGCCTCGGGCTATGCCGAAATGCTGAAGCACGGGCTGATAAGCAATACCGATAACTGGGCCGAGCTGCTGGGCTTTGACATAGCAGAGATTGACTATGAACGTCTGCAGCAGTTGGTGGCAAAGAGCGTGGGCATCAAGGAACAGGTTGTGCTGGTGGATCCTACCGAAAAGGGGCTTCGCATGATACTGAACTACGGACATACCATCGGTCATGCACTGGAGAGTCTTGCCATGGAAGAGAACCGTACCGTGCTGCACGGCTATGCTGTGGCATGGGGCTTGGTGGCTGAGTTGTACCTCAGCGTTGTCATCTGTGGCTTCCCCACCGAGAAGATGCGTCAGACCGTGCAGTACATCAAGCAGCGTTATGGCGTCTTTTCGTTTGACTGCAAGCAGTATGACCGCCTCTATGAACTGATGCGTCATGACAAGAAGAACGAGGGCGATACCATCAACTTCAGTCTGCTTGGCAATGTAGGCGACATACGCCTTAAGCAGACAGCTACCAAGGAGCAGATCTTTGAGGCACTCGACTTCTTGCGCGAAGGATAGTTGTCCCTGCAATTTATGATGTACAGTTTAAGAGAATTAAAATAAAAAACCGAAACGAAATCATGAAAAAAATCTTGCTTGCAGCCATGTTGCTGTTGTCCTTGCCCATCACGGCCAAGGAGCCCGTAAAGAAGACGAGTGGCAATCCTATCCTGCCAGAATTTCATGCTGACCCCGAAGTGATGTACTCCAACCAAACCGGTAAGTTCTACATCTATTCCACCACCGATGGTGCTCCTGGGTGGGGTGGTTACTATTTCACAGTCTTTTCAAGTCCCGACTTGGTGAACTGGAAGCATGAGGGCATTATGCTCGATCTTCAGACTCAGGTGTCTTGGGCAAGCGGTAATGCGTGGGCTCCCTGTATTGAGGAGGTTAAGCAGAAAGATGGTTCGTATAAGTACTATTTCTATTTCAGCGGGCACGATGTGAAGCGCGACCGCAAGTCTATCGGCGTAGCTGTGGCCGACTCGCCCACAGGACCTTTTGTTGACTTCGGACAGCCTATTGTGTACGACTTGCCCGAAGGTGTGCGTGGCGGTCAGCAGATCGACGTGGACGTGTTTACCGACCCCGTTAGCGGAAAGCACTACCTGTACTGGGGTAATGGCTATATGGCAGGTGCAGAGCTTAGCGATGACATGACCAGCATTGTGCCCGGCACCACCAAGGTGCTTACGCCCCAAGGCGGTAGCCTGAAGGACTATGCCTTCCGTGAGGGCGCCTATGTGTTCTATCGCAATGGCAAGTATTATTTCCATTGGAGTGTGGACGATACGGGTTCGCCCAACTATCATGTGGCATACGGCACCAGCGACAGTCCTCTTGGCCCTATCACCGTAGCCGAGAAGCCCATCGTGCTTATCCAGGATGCTGGCAAGGAGATCTACGGTCCTGCCCACAACAGCGTGCTGCAGATTCCTGGTCGCGATGAGTGGTATATCGTGTATCATCGTATCAACAAGGGGTATCTCTTCCCCAAGCCCAATGGCCCCGGCTTCCATCGTCAGGTGTGCATCGACCGTATGTACTTCAACGAGGACGGAACCATCAAGCAGGTTATTCCCACCCGTGAAGGCGTAGCTCCCCTGAAGGGTAAGGTAAAGAAACAGAAGTAACAGGTTCTGCATGGATAATGTAGGATAGACGCCCCTGCTGCGCAAAGCGAAGGCACGAAGTCATCTTTCTCCACAAAAAGGTTGGATTGAGATACTTCGTACCTTCGTGCGTTGTATGCCTTTGAGCATCATGCTGTGAACTTTAGGAAGTTATTTTTTTACCATTACTTATGCTCTTAGGTGCACCTTACTTTCGCTCGATTGGCTTACGTCTGGCTTACGTGTTTTTACGTAAGCCAGACGTAAGCCAATCGAGTGAAGCTTGAGTGAAACTTGGAGGAGCAAAGTATGTTGGTTTAACCTCTCTGCTCCTCAACTTTGTACGTCGAAAACTGTTCGCGGGATGCGTATTGTGTCAGAGGTGACCTCATCGTTTCGTTGACTCCAACCACTTGTAGAATGGAGATTCGGTATAGCCTTGGCCTGAAGACGACATTTTTGTTTTCGCAATGCGACGTGGCACCCAGGGAGTGGCTTTCTGGCTCGTTGCCTCGTTGGCTGGCTGATTTGTAGCCTCGTTGTCTTGTTGACTCGTAATGCTCATAGCGGCCATCTCTTCGTCTGTGCGCTTCATGATGTTCGACTTCTCCCACAGTGTCTCGTCGTAGCCGGCACGCTGAACACTTCCCAGCAGGTTTTCGTCCAAGCGCATCCCCTTGACCTTCTTGTCCGCCTCCAAGTTTCCGTTCTTCTGCAATCCCGTGCTGAGGTCTATGTCATCCACATTGTACAGCACGCATTTTGATGTGACGTTAAGGCCATGGCTAATCATGGTACAGTCCATGTTGGACACCTCGGTGTAGCCCTTCGAATGGTCGAAGGTTATGCGGAGGTACATGAGCATGGCAGAATGGGAGCGATAGCTGTCCATGTCCAGTGTCAGGAATATGTTTTGCACCTCACCCTCGAAGCGCAACAGGTGCAGGGTGTTGGCATCTACGTAGAGTTTGCCTACGACGATACCGTCGTCGTACCAATACTTGAAACTTCGGTTGAACACAAAGACGTAGTACTTGCCATTTGTGCTGTCGCTGACTTCCTGCAACGTTAGGCCAGCGTAGTGCTTTTTCAGGAAGCTGTTAGAGAGATAGGGGTTAAGGGGCGAGGTGGTGTTCGGCCAGAACTTCGTGCTTGTGAACCAGGGACCCATCTCAAGTATGTGATGGAAATTCTGTGTGTCTTTCTTGTCCAGCTTCCCTTGTTCCAGCTCCTCGCCCCGTCCGTAGCGTCCCTTCACCACAGCGATGTCACGCAAGTGGCCCATTGAACGGGCAGTCAGGAAGGCCTCGACCAACTCGCTGTTTTCCTTGTAGGTCGTGAGCATTCGCATGAAGTACTGTGCCTCCTCCTTCTTGTGTTCGCTGTGCTCCTGCTTCAGTTGTTTGTTTATCTTCAAAAGCAGAGGCATTGGGTCATGGGCAGTCACCGTCAGCTCACCCATCGTGTGAGTCCATGGCGAAAGGCGTACGGTGCGGGGCATCTTGCTGGCCTTTACGCTGTGCTTCTCGTAGCCTATGAAGCTGAAATGCACTATGCCGTCTGGGTCGGCTTGGAAAGAGAAGTCGCCCACGCTGTTGGCAATGGCCATTTTGTCCTGTCCATTGGCCTTGTATTGTATCTTTACGTATGGCAGCCGTTCGCCAGTAACGGCATCAACCAAGCGACCCTCCACCTTGATATGTTGGGCGAGGGCAATAGTGGTGCACAGCAGGGATAGGATAAGTGAAAGTGCTCTTTTCATGCTTTGAGGAGTTTTTGTTTTAGATATTCATTTCCTTGTTTGCCTCTTCAACGCGCTTCATAATCTCCTCCTCCTTGTCGGCGTAGAGGTCGTAGAGTAGGAGGGAGTTGCGCTTTGTCATCTCCTTAGTGAAGGCATTGTTGTAGAGGCGCATGCCGCCCACGCTGAGCGACTCGAAGTGTAGCTTGTACCAACCTACCTTAAGACCGAGCGTCCAGGCACGCATGCAGAGTTCGTAGTCATCGCTCTGGAATGGTGCGAAACGGTAGTCGATGTGATGAAGGTGCTGGTGATAGAGCTCGCGGTTGATCCACATTGGAGCACGGTTGACAGACATCACGAAGCAGAAGTCGCCATGACTCATCTCCTCGCTGGTGTAGCTCTTCTCGCCCTGCTCTTTCATGCAGAAACGTACGCGGCGACCATCGCAACCGCCCAGGATGACCATGTCGGGATGCTGCTCGAAGAGGCTCACGGCACGTTCTGCCCACTCCGTGCCGGGTATCTTGTCATCATCCTGTAGGAGAGCCACATAACGCCCGTTGCAGAAACGCAGGCACTTGTCGTAGGTGATGTTCTCGTAGAGGTCGTTGGCACGTACCAGGAACTCGTTGGCACCGGTCAGTGCCGCGGCCAGACGCTGGGTGTGCTCCAGGATCGAACCGTCATCGATGACGATGATCTCGCTGTTGGGGAAGGCGCGTAGCTGGGGCAGGAAGGAGCATACCTGCAAACTCTTGTCATGGCTCTGCACCACGAAGCTGACCAGTGGCTCCTTGATGTGACCCTTGGCAGCCCATGCTGCATAGCAGCGACCGCCTTTCTGTGCCTTGCCTGTTCGCTTCAGCAGCGAGAGCCTGAGTTTGTCTATCAGTAAACGAAGGTTCATGCGTGTGTTTATATATTAATGATGTGATACTTTTAAAAATGAAACTTCGCAAAGTTACTACATCTTCGTGACATGACCAAATTAGCAACATGCAAATATTTTTTCGTACCAAACATTTTGCTAACTCAAAAGTTTTGTTTACTTTTGCAGCCGAAAACGAGAATTAAGCATGCCACATGCTGATTTAGGCACAAAGCATTCTTATTTCTTCATTATTAATTTTTAATTCACCAAGATGGACGACTATCACGCGGATAATATTACTTTCGCCTTCGTGACGAGAGTAGAGTAGGCTGGGATGCACGCATTTATTGGCGTACCTCCTACGCCATTTATCAACCCTGTTGACTTGTGGATGAGTTGAACTGGAGCCTTGAGCCTGTTGACTTTTCTGCATGTTGACTCAAAAAATAAGGAGGACTACACCAATGCGAACATTCTGGAATACCAATCATGGTCTGCGTACCATCGATAAGTGGGAACCCAACTGCTGGGTTCAGGTTACATGCCCCTCACAGGAGGACAGCGATTTCTTGGAGAACACTCTCCACGTCCCCGACTACTTCTTGCCCGACATTGCTGATACCGATGAGCGTGCCCGCTACGACATCGACGAGGGTTGGATTCTCATCATCCTTCGTATCCCTTATGCCAAGGAGACCAACAGCCGTACTCCCTTTACCACCATCCCTCTCGGTATCATACTGAAGGGTGACGTCTGCATTACGGTGTGCAACTTCGAGACGAGCATGATGATAGACTTCGTCAGTTACCAGCAAAAGCGCGGACTCGGCTTTACCGACTCCGTTGACCTAACCTTCCGACTCTTCCTCTCCAGTGCCGTGTGGTATCTGAAACGCCTGAAGCAGATCAGTGCCCTTATCGAGAAGGCCAAGCAGAACCTCGACCACAAAGTGTCGAATGCCGACCTTATCAACTTCAGTCGTTTGCAGGATTCGCTGACATACTTCACCACCTCTATCCGTGGCAATGAGACCCTCCTCTCGAAACTGAAGTTCAAGTTGCCTGTCGATGAACTGGATGCCGACCTCATCGAGGACGTCAGCATCGAGATGTCGCAGGCACGCGAGACGAGCCTTATCTACTCCAACATTCTTGACTCCACGATGGACACCTATGCCAACGTCATCAACAACAACATGTCGAACGTCATGAAGATGATGACATCGTGGAGCATCATCTTGATGCTACCCACCCTTGTTGCCAGCTATTTCGGTATGAACCTTGTCAACGGTATGGAGCAGGCATGGTGGGGGTTCCCCCTTGCCCTCCTCATCTCCGTCCTCCTCATCGTCGTCTTCTGGTGGTACTTCAAGCGCAAGTCTTTGTTCTGAGAGGGTGGGGAAAATCATCACAAAAGCACTCAATGGCACAATTCTTGACTCAAAATGTGCAGAAAAAGCGCAATTCGTTAGGTCAAGTCAGCAATTTTTGTTTATTTTGCGCTTGTATGTGCATTGTGCCCATACATCGTGAACGATAATAGTTGAAAAGTAAAACCGAATCTATTACTTAAAATTAAAAGTAAAATGATGAACTCTGATGAACTGGCCGCCAAGGTGGAAGGCCAAGTAAGTACCGAGACCCCAGCAGCAGAGGCCGCCCAGAACGTGGCTGCCGAGGCTGTGCAACCCGAAAACAATGTAGAACCCCTTACCGAAGGCGAAGTGAAGTTGCCCATACTCCATTCGAAGGAGGAGGTGCTGGCTCGTGCACAAGAGATTGCACAGAGCGAGGAAGGCAGCGACCGACAGGAGCTTGACATGCTCAAGCAGCTCTTCTACAAGTTCCGCAAGGCTGAGCAGTTGGCTGAGCGTGCCGCCTTCATTGAGGCTGGTGGCGAAGCCGAGGCATTCATGCCACAGATTGACCCCTTGGAGGAGAGCTTCAAGGAGGCCATGCAGACCATTCGCCAGCGTCGCGCCGAGCAGCAGGCCGAGCAGGAGCGCATCAAGCAGCAGAACCTGCAGCGCAAGCTTGCCATCATCGACCGCATCAAGGAGATGGCTGCCTCGCCCGAAGAGGCCAACAAGAGCTACGACGAGTTCCGCAACTTGCAGAACGAGTGGAAGGAGATAAAGGCTGTGCCTGCTGAGAATGCCACCGAGCTGTGGAAGAACTATCAGCTCTACGTGGAGCAGTTCTACGACCTTTTGAAGATGAACAGCGAGATGCGCGAGTACGACTTCAAGAAGAACCTCGAAGCCAAGACTCGCCTCTGCGAGATGGCCGAGAAGCTGGCCGATGAGGCCGACGTCATCAGCGCCTTCAACCAGTTGCAGGGGCTGCATCAGGAATATAAGGAGATTGGCCCCGTGGCAAAAGACCTGCGCGAGGCTATATGGTCGCGCTTCAAGGCGGCAAGCACCGTCATCAACAAGCGCCACCAAGACCACTTCCTTGCCATGAAGGAGAAGGAGGAGGAGAACCTTGCCCGCAAGACTGCGCTGTGCGAGCAGGTAGAAGGCATTGCCACCGACGAGCTGAAGAGCTTTGCCGACTGGAACGCCAAGACCGAGCAGATTATTGCCCTGCAGGCTGAGTGGAAGACCATTGGCTATGCACCCCAGCGCATGAACACACAGATATTTGAGCGTTTCCGCGTGGCCTGCGACAAGTTCTTCCAGCTCAAGGCCGACTACTTCCGCAACGTGAAGGACGAGCTCAACGGCAACCTGGAAAAGAAGATTGCACTCGTGGAGAAGGCTGAGGCCTTGAAGGACAGCACCGACTGGCGTGCCACGGGCGATGCCCTGATACGTCTGCAGAAGGAGTGGAAGAGCATCGGAGCCATCCCCCACAAGCACTCTGAGGCGTTGTGGAAGCGTTTCATCGGTGCCTGCGACCACTTCTTTGAGGAGAAGAACAAGGCCACTGCCGACCAGCGCAACGAGGAGAACGAGAACCTGGCTCACAAGCAGGCCATAGTGGAGCAGTTGCAGGCCCTGCTCGAAGACCCCACACAGAACGATGCCGCACAGCGTGTGCGCGACCTGCAGAAGGAGTGGAACGAGATTGGTCACGTGCCCTTCCGCGAGAAGGATGCCATCTTCAAGAAATACCGCGTTGCCTGCGACGCCCTCTACAAGCAGTTCAACCTCACCGCCCAGACACGCCGCCTCAACAACTTCAAGAGCAACCTCAAAGCCACTGTCAGCGAGAACGGCACCGCCAGCCTGAACCGCGACCACGACCGTATGATGCGTGCCTACGAGGCATTGCGCAACGAGATTCAGACCTATGAGAACAACATCGGTTTCCTTAGCGCCAGCTCAAAGAAGGGCAATAGCCTTGTTGACGAGATGAAGCGTAAGGTTGAGAAGCAGAAGGAAGAACTCAAACTCTTGGCTCAGAAGATCAAGGCCGTAGAGGAAGAGATGAAGAAGGGAGATGCCTGATGCCTCGGGGCAACGAACGGTTGCCCCCACGCAATATAAAAGCAGAGAGGGGATGTCAAGGGTAACACTGCAATACAAAGCAGCTGCATACCCTTGAAAAGTCAAAAAAGTTACAGCCAACCTGGCATTTTGGCACTCTCTGAAAAAATAAAATAAGCCGTTTAGAGCTATTGGCTTGGGTTCGTCCCCAATCGGCTCTAAACGGCTTTCTTTGTTCTGTTCTATTCTATTCTGCGTCTAACCATTCCAAGAGGCAGTCAGACTCCTTCACTTCAACAATCTCATCGGCACCCGAGTCTTCGCCTCCTATGATGGGATTGTATTCGTCAGAACTGCTCCCCGTAAGTAGGGTGCAAGATGACGTGGTGGGGATTAAAATGCCCATCGTGGGCGAAGAATATGGCCTTTTCATTGCTTGTCCTTTCAGATTACTTGACGCTGTCAGTCTTCTACTGACGACCAGTCAACGTACGACATGCCCTTTACTTCCCGGATTTCGTCTTGGGGATCACCCCCGATGATGGGGATGCCTGTTCCCCATCCATCTCCATTTCCACTGTCCACATTGCTGATGCTTTGCATTGTGTCCATATCGCCCTCAAAGTCAACTACAAACTGTTCTGGTATAATATAAGTTCTCTTTGTCATTCCGCCTTACATCCTCTTATTTTACCAAAACCTTCTTTATAGAGCCATCAGAGTAGCGAATAATGTTCACGCCTTTGGTCAGTGCTTCTTGCTTCATACCATTCACGGAGTATATTGACTGCACGTCGGTCTTATGCACGTTGATGCCATCACTGTCGTCCTCTTCATCGTCCGTCATGAGTAGAATCTTCACGTTGCTGGGTATCTGCATGATTTGTCCGTCGCGGTCTGTCAGCAACATGTACCAACGGAAAGCACCCAGGGCAACCGTACCTTTTATCTTCTCGAGCTTTCCACCAGAAACCGTGAAGTAATCTTTTCCGATAGCTTGTTTTGTGTTGTTACCATAGAACGTACAAGTGGTTTCCATTGTAGAACAGTCTATGTGGTTTTCTTTTGTCTGATACAAGATGTTGTCGTACGAGGGAATGTTCTTCTTGCCCGTAGCCTTTGCTTTGATGTAGTAGGGGTGGTTAGGCTTGAGCACACCACTTTCTACCTTGAAGATACGCAGCGAGGCATCGGGATCGTTCTCTCCGAAGTAGTTGCCATCTCCGTCAGCATCGAACAGGTAGAGTGCTCCAATCTTATACACATCAAAGTCTTTGGCAATATCTGCTACATTGATGCTGATGGGTACATACAGACACTGGTAGTTGGTTGTACCGAAGTTGCGCTTATAAGTAAGTGCCGAGAACTGTACGTCTGAGCCATTGGCAAACGATGTGCTTGCATCGTCAAGTATATAGGTGCTGCATGAACAGTACTTGCAGCGTCCGCCCTCGTAGGTGTGGCTCTCGTAGGTAGCACCCAGATCGCCTCGTGTGCATTCCTTCTTATGTGTGCCATCACTTCTATCGGTGTACTTGTAGTTGTGGTCAAGGGCTGCAAGGGGGTATGTCTTGTCGTTTGTACCCGAATATGCCTTGTTGCCACTTACCGAGTACTTTCCGTATGCACGATACGTTGTTGAACCTGCAGCGGTGCAAGTAGCAGCGGTCGATGCTGTCTTTGCATAGTAACCATAGGTACCCGAAGTTGATGTGGTCAATGTCTGTGCAGAGAGAACTTGCGTATTACAATCCTTACAGGTCAGTTTGAAAGTACAGGTAGGCGATGTTGCCGTACCACCCCATGTGTAGGTAGGGGTATAGCCATTGGTTTGTCCGTGCCCTTTCTTTGCGATGGTTAAAGCTGCAGCATTTGTTTCGGTTGTGGCATTTGCGTCGCTAAATAATTTATTGCATGAAGAGCAATACCAATAGGCCTTGTTACCTTGTGCCGTACAGGTAGCATCCTTTGCGGCGTAAGATGTAAGATTGTGTACATGAATAGAACAGGTAGCCGTCTTTCCGTTGGTTGTCTTAGCCGTAATCGTTGCCGTACCTGCCGCTTTGGCAGTTACAAGTCCACTGCTGCTTACGGTTGCCACCGAGGTATTGCTGCTTGACCAGCTTACCGTCTTGTCTGTGGCATTGGTGGGATAAACGGTGGCTGTCAGCTGGGTAGTACCATTAATGGCTAACGCTGCCGAGGTATTGTTCAAGGAAACTGAGGTAGCCGAGGTATAGTCGAGTTTCATGTTGGAGATATACGCACGGTCATCGTTCTCACTTTCACTGCTATCTTTCGTGTAGTTCAAAACCAAAGTATGAGTGCCGCTTGCTAATTGTTGGGTATAAGAGCTGGACACTGTACCACTAATAGCATTAACGATTGTCGCACCGTCTAAAGTAATGGTTAACTTGTCAAAATTGCTTTCAGAAGACACAGCATAGTTGAATGAGAAATCTGTTTGCTTGGTTGTTGTAATTGTCAAAGTAGTTTGCGACGTACTACTATTAACCTCGTAGTTTGTACTTCTCATTTTGTTGTATTCACTATCCCACTCCCATTCGTAGCTTCCGCTTGTAGAGAATGACACCGTAGCACCCGCCGTATTGGACGTCACCACGTTTTGGCGAGCGTCAGTAACCTTGACTGTACAGGTTGCCGTCTTTCCGTTGGTTGTGGTTGCCGTAATCGTTGCCGTTCCTGCCGCTTTGGCAGTTACAACACCCGAGGTGCTTACGGTTGCCACCGAGGTATTGCTGCTTGACCATGTCACGCTGCGACCAGAAGCATTTGTTGGAGAATACGTTACGGTAAGACTCTGAGTTTGACCTATTAAAAGGTTTGCTGACGTAGGAGACACACTTATAGATGTAACAGGTGTTTCCACAGTCACCGTACAGGTAGCCGTCTTTCCGTTGGTTGTCTTAGCCGTAATCGTTGTCGTACCTGCCGCTTTGGCAGTTACAAGTCCACTGCTGCTTACGGTTGCCACCGAGGTATTGCTGCTTGACCAGCTTACCGTCTTGTCTGTGGCATTGGTGGGATAAACGGTGGCTGTCAGCTGGGTAGTACCATTAATGGCTAACGCTGCCGAGGTCTTATTCAAGGAAACTGAGGTAGCCGCAACTGCAGTACTGATGAGTTTCATGTTGGAGATATACGCACGGTCATCGTTCTTACTTTGACTGCCATCTTTCGCGTATGTCAAAACCAAAGTATGAGTGCCGCTTGCTAATTGTTTGGTATAAGAGCTGGACACTGTACCACTAATAGCATTAACGATTGTTACACCGTCTAAAGTAATGGTAAACTCGTCGTAACCGGATTCAGAAGACACAGCATAGTTGAATGAGAAATCTGTTTGGTTGGTTGTTGTAATTGTCAAAGTAGTTTGCGACGTACTACTATTAACCTGGTAGTTTGTACTTCTCATTCTGTTGTTTGCACTATCCCAATCCCATTCGTAGCTTCCGCTTGTAGAGAATGACACCGTAGCATCATCTGGTTTAGATGTTATTACAGAACTACGTGTGTCATGAACTGGGATGGCGGCAATTGTATTAAAGTTTCTCACATAATCAGCATCTTTCTTATAAGTTTCCACAAGATTCTCTGGGACATACAGGTAAGGAATCTTACTTTGTCCTGATGAATAGATAAGATATTTGTCGCGTGGTATGATAACTTTCTCCTTACAATAGCAATAAACACTCTGCAAACCTGTACAACCAGCAAATGCACCTTCACAGATGGACTTCAAGTTTTCGCCCAATATGACACTTTGAATTTTTGTTGCATCCATAAAAACGAAAGTTCCAAGTTGTTCAACACGATACGTTGCGCCACTATAAGTAACGTTATCAGGAACCGTAACTGTACCCGACAAATTATTATTGAGTGTTGGATCAACATATAGTTGCATCGCGTTGGTTGATGAGGAAATTCCACTATGGTATATGTTATTAGAATCATAATAACCATTGCTGATTGCAAAAATCTGCTTCTGATATAAGAACTGCCCTATTCTGATAGCCGTCTGGGCAAAGGAGCATTGTACACTTAAAGCTATAAACAATGCAAAGAACAGTAATCTACGAGATTTTTTTTCCATATTCTTATTCTTTAGATTAATAACCTTCAATACTTAGTTGATTTTTAATTTATTATCTAATTTTTAATATGTTAGACCA
>JAKSLO010000062.1 GCA_024401185.1 Bacteroidaceae bacterium
GCACTTTTGGACGTTTTCAAAACCTAACTTGCTTATATTCAAGAAAAACTTTTTTGAAAAAAGTTCAAAGCGTAAAAGTTGGGTTAAGATGAAAGATTTTCAATAGATTTTCTTCTGCCCTGCGAGCAAACTACTTTCGTCCCGTAGGCAAAAGTCCGCGAGCGTGCGAGCGACCCCTAATTTTTTCTTCCATCTATTTTTAGGGTGGATTTTTACCAAGATTTTTTCCGCTATCCTGAGCTACTTTTCCCCACACTTCCCCCGAGGTTCCCCCGTAGAGCCTACACAAATGCGTGGAGAAATACGGGGGAAACACGGGTGCACGTCGTGCACAGTCCATAGTTATGAGGGCAGAGTGCAGAGTTATGAGGGCATAGTTATGAGAGCACAGTCCTTGGGCTTAACACCACAAATATAGCGAATTATATTAACATAATCAAAAATCACAAGGAAAATAACACAAAAGAACAACAAAGACTGCCAAAGACCGCCAAAGACCGCCAGCAGGGCGTGGCAATGTTGTAACTTTGCATCGTGAAAGAAAAACACACTAAGTATTAAAAACTTGGCTTATGGATTCTTTTCACAATGAGTTCTTTGACAATATTACCAACATACCCTCTTCTAAACCCTTGAATGCCCTCACGCCGTCAGACTTCAGGAATTTCAACGGCCTCCTCTTTCCTTTACCATTGATCGTCCCAGCATGACGATGAAGTGGTTCGTTGACCCTTTACGTCAAACTCCACGTCGTCGCGGTCTTTTATCGGGAAATCCACATTCGTTTTAGAGTCCTGCAGCAAGGCCGAACTGGGAGAGCAGACAAACACTTGCTGCAAGGGGATTTGATACGTTTTTTTCATTTGTTAAGTTACAATACAGTTTGATAGCAAAGAATAGCAAGCATACACCAACAAAGTATGCACAAATCAAGGGGACGCAATTTCAGCACGTCAACCCACAAGATAGCATTTCTTTCAAGTACGATTTATAAATTTCGTTGCAAAGATACACAAAAAAACAAATATACGAGGGTTCCATAACCTAAAAAATAAAAAAAAATAGTACCTTTGCATCCACAACGAAATTAGGATAGTTTTACAATGAATACAAACCTGAGCGATGCCGAATTGGCAGAGATACTTGAACAGAAGGACATTTTTCACCTCATTGGCGACACCGCCGACGAGTTGGGGGTAGAGTGCTACGTGGTAGGTGGCTATGTGCGCGACATCTTCCTGGAGCGCCCTTCGAAGGACATCGACGTGGTGGTGGTAGGAAAGGGAGCCGTGGAGGCACCTGGCATTGCCGTGGCAAAGGCCCTCGTCAAGCACCTCAAGGAGAGGCATCGCAAGGCTTACCTCAGCGTGTTTAAGAACTTCGGTACGGCACAGGTAAAGAGCGACGTGGAGGTGGAGTTTGTGGGAGCCCGCAAGGAGAGCTACAGCCACAACAGCCGTAAGCCCATCGTGGAAGACGGTACGCTGGATGACGACCTCGACCGCCGCGACCTTACCATCAACGCCCTTGCCATCTGCCTCAACCGCAGTCGTTTTGGCGAACTCATAGACCGTTTCGACGGACTCTACGACATGGAGGATGGACTGATTCGTACCCCACTCGACCCCGACATCACATTCTCCGACGACCCCCTTCGCATGATGCGTGCCGTGCGCTTTGCCACACAGCTCAACTTCCAGATTGACGATGAGACCTTCGAGGCCCTGGAGCGCAACAAGGAGCGCATCAAGATCATCTCGCAGGAACGCATCATCGACGAGATAAACAAGATCATGATGGCTCCCCACCCCAGCAAGGGATGGGTGGAACTGAGTCGCTGCGGACTGCTTCCGCTCATCTTCCCCGAACTCTCTGCCCTCGAAGGCGTAGAGACCATGAACGGACGTGCCCACAAGGACAACTTCTTCCACACCATGGAGGTGCTCGAGAACATTGCCAAGGCAGACATCCCTGCCGACTCGCAAGAGGAGGAGCTCCCTGATGCCGAACAAGCCACTTGTGCGCAGCCATCTGAAGAGGAACAGCCCTCCCCCTCGGCCACAAAAGAGGGAAGGCGCCTGTGGCTGTTATGGGCAGCCTTGCTGCACGACATCGGCAAGCCTCGCAGCAAGCGATGGGAGCATAATGCCGGATGGACATTCCACAACCACAACTTCATTGGCGAGAAGATGGTGCCCAACATCTTCCGCAACCTCAAGCTCCCGATGGACGAGCGCATGAAGTACGTGCAGAAGCTGGTGGGCTTGCACATGCGACCCATCGTGATTGCCGATGAGGAGGTGACCGACAGCGCCGTTCGCCGTTTGCTCTTCGAGGCTGGCGAGGACATCGATGACCTCATGACACTCTGCGAGGCCGACATCACCAGCAAGAACCGCGAGAAGAAGCAACGCTTCCTCGACAACTTCAAGATGGTACGCGAGAAGTTGAAGGATCTTCAGGCACGCGACAACTACCGCACATGGACCAATCCCATCACAGGCGAGGAGATCATGCAGACGTTTGGTCTTGGCCCATGCCGCGAGGTGGGCAACCTCAAACAGGCCATCAAGGATGCCATCTGGGAAAGCCGTATAGAGAACACCCACGAGGCTGCCTTCCAGTTCCTGCTCGAAGAGGCTGAACGCAGAGGAATCAAGAAGGAATAAGGCGTTTGAGGGTTCACCCTGCATGCCAAAAGTCTTTTACTCATTTAACTCCCTGATATTCTTTAACTTCTTTAACTCCCTCAACTCCCTAATATTCTTTAACTCCCCACTTAGTGGGAAACATACCCTTGAAAATGAGACATAGAACCTTCACCCTACTAGCACTTACCTGCGCCACAGCTATCAACGCAGATGCTATTCTAAACAGCGTTTGTTGGCCCATACACGCCAACGAAATAATCAAGATATACAAGCAGCACGGGGGCAACGCCGACGATGCTATGTACGCAACCTATGACTTCGACAACGACGGACAGGAGGAACTGGTTGTCTATGACTACCGTTCGGAGGACGATAGCCGCGTCTGCGTCTTTGCATATAACGAATCGGAGGGTCTGCAGCTGGTTACAGACAACCCCAATGCCTACTTCTACTACATCCCCGAGGGAGAAGGTGCCTACACCATATTGCAGAACGAGGATTTCATCTACCTCATCAACAGCACGGCACGCAAAGGCGACACCATAGGCGATGGCGACAATATGTGTCTGGAATATCATGGCCGACGCAAGGAGGCTGTACGCATGACATGGGGAAATCCACTCAGCCTGCTTAATGACCAGGAACGGAACTACGACATGACTCCCTACAAGGATGTTGTCTCGCCAACCAACTTCAGCAGATACTGGTATCGCAATCAGCCTAAGGTAAAAGGAGGAGTGGGCATCGTGTCTTTCTTCAACGCCATCTGCGAAGCCATCAACATGCCCATGCTGCAGAACGCGCAGAAGGCTGTAGCCGGAACAAAGACCGATGATGCCAAGGTAACAATCGACCCCGCAGCTGGCTACATACAATGGATAGCCACAAACACCAGCGAAGAGGATGAGAAGCCCAACCGCATAGAGTGTGCCTACTGGAAGCGTCCTGAAGGCAAGCACATCGTGGCACTCAACTACCACATCAACCTGAACGAAGAATATCAATGGGGAGCCTTCCGTAACATCGTCTTCTGGGAGTACGATGCGCAGACGTCATCGCTCATCCCCATCAACGAACCTGCCGAGAGAATGTGGATGCTGCCCAACCTGAACTACAACATCGACGTGGAACTGCCACGCAAGGGTCGCGACATCAAGATAACCGACAACGAAACTGGCGAGGAATCCGTTATGCTCTACCAATACGATGAAAACTTAATCACCTTCTACCATACGTCTGTTATTGAAGAAACACACCTGCCGTGGGCCAAGGGACTGATGTGCTCTATATACGACACCACGGGCACACCCACCAACATACGAATGACTCCTGCTGGCAAGAAGTGCGGAGACACGATGGGACCCAACAACCTCGTCATCGACAAGCAGGAGAAAGGCTACTTCCACATTGTGGGCGACATGCTGGAGGACTGGACCGACGAATGCGACAATGTGCAGTACCTCTATGGTGACCACAAGACTGGCTATTGGATTCACCATAGTTGCCTGGCCGTTAAGTCACGCCACATCAACGGTGCCCCACTCCACCTCTACAAGGACTGGGACGACTGTAACATTCCTCCCATCAGCTACACCCTCAAGAGTGAGACCATCCTCCGCCCCATTGACATCACCAAGGAGGGATGGGTAAAGGTGCAGACGCTCGACGGAAAGCATTCCGGATGGACCACCAAAGACAAACTGGGTGCCTGCGTGATGAAATAACTAAAGCTTCAACCACTCAAGGGTGGTTGAAACTTTATTTTACATTCTTCTTTTGATCTTCTTTGAGTTTGCGCTCAAAGAACTGTACCTTGACATCAAGACGCTCGTGCTCATCGACATAGGTGGCACTATCGAGTTCAAGGGGAGCATTGGGATTGTCGAGTAGCAAGGCATTTTGATGCTGTGCGCGCTCGTTGAGCACACGCAGACTGTCGGCTGCAGCATAGAGTTCAATGCTGTCGAGCAGCAAGATGCCTTGCTTGCGTGCCTCAATGGCCAAGGGATGGTTCTTGCGGAGCGACATGATGCTGTCGCGAGCTGCATCAAAATGGTTCGCCTTCCACTCCTTGCGGGCATCGGCCAGCACACGGGCTCCTTCGCGCTCATCAATCTCACGCTGAGAAGGTGAGCAGGATGCCATGCAAACAACTGCAGCGAGTATGGGTAATATCTTCTTCATAATGTTTTTTAATTCAAGTTTCGCAAGCTAAACTTGTGGAAGTTATGCGCTTTGGTACGGAAATTACCAGAACTTATTGTTTTCGGGACTATACTCATAGCCCAGCGAACCCAAGGTAGTTTCGAGCACTTCACGATTGACATTGAGATCTTCGCACAAAGCATCGAGCGAAGGGTATTCGTCACGCAACTTCATGTTGATGAAGCTGAAAAGCATAAACGGATCTTTTGGCAGGTTTTCCATAACCATTAAAAAGCTTTAGAAGACGAACTTGAGGAGGTCATTGCCAAACGCCCATAGCATGAGCAGCAGCAACACACCCATACCCACGTACTCGGCAATGGTCTGCACCTTCTCGGAGAGCGGACGACGGATGATGGCCTCGATCATCAGGAACATGACGTGACCGCCATCCAAACCAGGAATGGGAAGGATGTTCATCACAGCCAGGATAATGCTGATGAGCGCTGTGAGATTCCAGAACTTAAGCCAATCCCACTGGTCGGGGAAGATGCTTCCGATGGTGATGAACGAGCCTACACTCTTGGCTCCCTTGGGTGTAAACACGTACTTGAGGTCGTGCACATACCCAGTGAGCTGTCGCCATCCGTACTGGCAACCTGCAGGGATGCAAGAAGCAATGTTATAGTCAAGATGCTGGGACTTGGCATAACTGAGCAACGAGCTCTTGGAAATGCCCAGCATATACTTGTCGTTCAACTGCAGCTCGACGGTATCGGGCTGCTGTGCATTCTTGGCCATGCATACCACCGACATCTTACGTAGAGCCAGCGAGTCGGCAGCCGAACAATGCGCTGCCAGCTTATCGTTCTTGCGCATCATGAGTGAGTCGAAATCGGCCCAGCAACGAATGGGAGTGCCATCGACAGCCAACAAACGCGTACCCTTGACAAGTCCGGCCTTGGCAGCAGCTCCATCGGCAAGGACGCTGTCAATCTCGGCAGGCACGAAGGGCTGGATGAAGGCGGGTGTCATCTCTGACATCTCAAGCATGTCGGGATGATCGGCAGGCACACGGAAGGTAACCTCCTTGCCGTCACGCAGCACGGTGACCGTCTCGGCCTCGGAGAGGGTGCGAAGAATGGTGGACTCCCAATACATGACGCTCTCACCATTGATGGCCACGGGGATGTCGCCATTGCGGAAACCACAACGCTGTGCCTCCACGTTGTACACGAAGCCATCCTTGACATTCTCGATGGGCATCACATCGCGACCCACCACCAGCATGATGGCACAATAGATGACGAGCGAGGTGAGCAGGTTCATCAGCACACCACCCACCATGATGAAGAAGCGCTTCCACACGGGCTGTGAGCGGAACTCGTCGGGCTTGGCAGGCTGCTTCATCTGCTCCTTGTCCATCGACTCGTCAATCATACCGGCTATCTTGACATAACCGCCAAGGGGAATCCAGCCGATACCGTACTCGGTCTCATTGGCTGCAATCTTGGGGAATCGCTTGGCAAACCACTTGTCCTTGGTGCTGAAGAGATGGAACTTGGGGTTGAAGAACATATAGAACTTCTCCACACGCACCTTGAAGAGTTTGGAGAAGAAGAAATGGCCACCCTCGTGCAACACCACAAGGAGGCTGAGGCAGCACAGCAGCTGCAAGGCTTTGATCAATACTGTTTCCATATAAGACCCCCTCAATCCCCACCATGGAGGATTTATTACTGCGAGGGGAGCAGGTTTTGTTATACTTTTATTTCTACTTCAAAAAGGATTCTGCCACACGGCGCGACTCCTTGTCACATGCAAGATAATCCTCCAACGTATTGTCTGCCTTGAAAGGAACCATCTGCATGGTGCGCTCTATAATCTCGCCCATCTGCAGGAAGCTACAGCGCTCCTTGCGGAAAGCCAGATTGACCACCTCGTTGGCAGCATTGAGCACACAAGGCATGTTGCCACCCAGACGGAGTGCCTCGTAGGCCATAGCCAGGCAACGGAAACGCTCCTGGTCGGGACGCTCGAAGGTAAGGTTGCCCATAGCGAACCAATCCAGTCGGGGGAAGGAACTGCCCAAACGGTCGGGGTAGCTCAATGCCAGCTGGATAGGCACACGCATATCGGGTACGCCCAACTGAGCCTTGACAGCACCATCGGCAAACTGCACCGCGCTGTGAATGACACTCTGGGGATGTACCACTACTTGAATCTTATGGGGCTCTACGCCAAAGAGCCACTTAGCCTCTATCACCTCGAAGCCCTTGTTCATCATCGAAGCCGAATCAATAGTTATCTTGGCACCCATATCCCAGTTGGGATGCTTCAAGGCCTGCATGGGGGTTACGTCGGCCAACTGCTCAAGGGTGAAGGTGCGGAAGGGGCCACCCGAAGCGGTGAGGATAATCTTCTCCACCTCAGCCCTCTCACCCATCAGGCTCTGGAAGATGGCTGAATGCTCAGAATCGACGGGCAGAATGGGCACATGACTCTCAAGTGCCAGACGGGTGACCAGTTCGCCAGCCACCACCAGCGTCTCCTTGTTGGCAAGGGCAATGGGCTTGTGTGCCTTGATGGCGGCAATGGTGGGACGCAGTCCGCTGAAACCCACGAGAGCCGTAAGCACCATATCGACAGAGGGCAACTCCACCACCTGGCACAAGGCATCGGCACCGGCATACACCTGCACATCGGTATCGGCCAAGGCTTCGCTTACGTATGAATATTTAGACTCATCGGCAATGACCACACACTGGGGCACAAACTGCTTGGCCTGCTGGATGAGCAAGTCGGCATTGTGACCAGCGGTAAGCACACGTGCCTCGAAGAGGTCAGGATGCTCGGCAATGACTTGCAGAGCCTGTGTGCCTATGCTGCCTGTTGAGCCTAAAATGGCAATTTTCTTTTTCATTATATATAATTACATGTTCCGCAGATGACACTTCCCTGCCACAGGCCGGAATACAAAAACACCGGAACACCGAAGGCAGTTTAGCATACGGTTTGTACTACATCGTCTTTACAGTTCTGTATAATCGTTTTCAGTTCAAATCCAGCAGACCCTCCGGAAGCCTCATCCTGATGGCACGGTTGGCATGGTCAATATCCAGGATGAAATCTTCAACCGCAGGAATCATGAGCTCGCCCTGGTTGCCCTTGACGAAGAACAACACGTTGGCGGTACT
Organism: Bacteroidaceae bacterium; assembly: GCA_024401185.1. Lineage (GTDB taxonomy): Bacteria > Bacteroidota > Bacteroidia > Bacteroidales > Bacteroidaceae > Physcousia. The sequence goes on from JAKSLO010000062.1 coordinate 7,994, forward strand.
GTCTTCCACCTGTGTGATGGTGCCCAATGCTCCCTGCGCCTCGTCCTCAACACGGAAACCCGTGAAGTAGCTCCATCGCAACTCATCGGGTGCCTCGTCGGGGGTGAGGCTTTGGGGGAAGTACACCTCGCACCCCACAAACTCCTGTGCATCGTCAGCAGAGTCCACGTCCTGAAACTTCAACAATGCCACAGAGTCGCTGCGGAAGCGGTACTCCTCAAGGAAAAAGGGCACCATGATGCCATCGATGCAGAGCATCAAGTAGTCAGCATCCACACGATCCCACACATCGTCGGTAAACGAGAAACTGAGTTCTCCCTTCAAGGCATGCACTCGTGTGATGGAGCCTATTTTGTAGAAATCTTCCGTTTTCACTATTTCACTTCTATATAACAACTTTGTTATTTCAACATCACTCTTATTCCCTACATTTTGACCACAGTCAAAAAGTCGGGGGTTAGGGGGGGCTACTTTTTCACTTTTCTGCCGCGAGTTCACTCACCACTTTTCACTCTTCGCTTTTCACTCGTGAGTTTACTCGCGCTTGATTCTCGCTCCCAACGCATTCAGTCGGGCTTCGATGTTCTGGTAACCACGGTCAATCTGACCTACGTTCTCAATGCGGCTCGTGCCGGTTGCACTCAGGGCTGCGATAAGCAAGGCAATACCTGCACGGATGTCAGGACTCGTCATACGTCCTCCACGCAAGGCCATTTGCTTGTCATGCCCCACAATGACGGCACGGTGAGGGTCGCAAAGGATGATCTGCGCGCCCATGTCGATGAGCTTATCGACGAAGAACAAGCGGCTCTCAAACATCTTCTGGTGAATGAGCACGCTACCTTTGGCCTGCGTGCTGACTACGAGGAGTACACTCAGGAGGTCGGGCGTAAGACCGGGCCAGGGAGCATCGCTGAAGGTCATGAACGAGCCGTCGATAAACGAGTCTATCTCATAGTGGTCGTGATGGGGGATGAAGATGTCATCGCCCTCATGCTCCACGTTGATGCCCAGACGACGGAAGGTGTAAGGGATGATGCCCAGCTTGTCGTAAGCCACATCCTTGATGCGGATGCCATCGCCCACCATAGCTGCCATACCAATGAAACTGCCCACCTCGATCATATCGGGCAGGATGCGATGCTCTGTCCCGTGAAGGCTCTTCACACCCTCGATGGTAAGCAGATTGGAGGCTATGCCCTTTATCCTGGCTCCCATGGCATTGAGCATGTGGCAGAGTTGCTGCACATAGGGCTCGCAAGCCGCATTGTATATGGTAGTGGTGCCCTCGGCAAAGACGGAAGCCATGATGATGTTGGCGGTACCTGTCACCGAAGCCTCATCGAGCAGCATGTATGTACCCCTGAGATGGGGAGCATGGATGTGGAACACGCCATTCTCCTCATCGTGCTCGAAAGTGGCACCCAGCTTCTGAATACCCAGAAAGTGGGTGTCGAGACGACGACGGCCTATCTTGTCGCCACCGGGTTTCGACACGGCAGCCTTGCCGAAGCGTGCCACCATAGGACCGATGAACAAGATGCTGCCACGCGACCTGCTGCAACGGGTAAGGAACTCCTCACTCTCGATGTAGCGTGTGTCCACCTCATCGGCCTGGAACGTGTAATCGCCCTCGCCGTGCTGGGTAACCTTGACGCCCATATCACGAAGCAGACTTATCTGATTGTTGACATCGCTGATGTCGGGGATGTTCTGTATGCGGACGGGCTCTCCTGTCAGCAAAGTGGCACAAAGCACCTGCAGCGCCTCGTTCTTTGCTCCCTGAGGGATGATCTCACCCTTCAGGCTATGCCCGCCTTCTACAATGAATGATGCCATAGTTATTTTTTCTTTTTCTTCTTCTTACCACCACCCTGGTTGTTGCCCTGTATGACGTTCCTGAAGGTGAAGTCGGCTGGGTCCACCATGATGCGTCCGTCGGTGTAACGGGCAATGTCGGAGAGTATCTTCTCGTCATCCATCACATCACGGTTCCAATCGTAGAGAGATTGCTTCATATGGTCGGCCACATATTGCAGCAGCATTCTTTGGTCATCGCCCTCGGGCATGGTGGCCAGATGTGCCAGCAACCGCTCAAGCAGAGAACCGTAATGACGGTTGCGAATGCGCTTGCTGGGATAGGTCAGAGGCTCGGGCTTGGTAGAGTCCTCATCCAGACGGGTCAAGGGATAGGGATAGTCCACATCAAGCTCGTAATTGGAGATGTATGCCAGATGATCCCACAGCTTCTGGCGGTAATCAGGCTGCTCGCGCAACGAGGGTTGCATATTGGCCATCACATCGACAATGGTGCGCGCACAATGCTGGCGCTCCTCACGGTCGGGTATGCTCATGGCATGGCGAATCATGTCCTGCACAGCACGGCCATATTCGGGCATGGCTAACTTTTCGCGTTGGGTATTATATTGCATTTTAAATTATGATTTTTCAATTATGAAGGCCGAAGGGCTCGACGAAGCCAATTTATGAATTAGTCAAAGCGCCAGCCAACTGTGAATTTAGAATTATGAAGGCCGAAGCGCCCGACAAAGCCAATTATGAATTAGCCGAAGCGCCAGCCAACTGTGAATTATGAACTATGAATTATGAACTATGCAAAAGGTCCCTGCTCTTGGTAGCCACGAACTCCTTCAAATAGAAAGGCTCGAAGTAAGCCACGTCCTCGGTCTCGCCCCGCATCAGAGAGCGCTCGGCTATGGGATGCATGTACTTGGCCAAAGGATTGATGTTGGGCAGGAAGATGGCATTGGGATGCGTGATGACCTCCTTGCACTTCATGGCACCGTCGCCAAAGAAGCATACCGGACCACGGTCGAGGTACTCCTTGTAGGTGTCGGCGTTCACAATGTCGGGTTGTATGCCACGCACCTCACGCAAGGCACGGTCGTAAACGGCAGCATACACCTCCATGCGGCGGGCATCAATCATGGGTACGAAGAGTGCCTCGTCGGGTATCTCCTCATGAAAGAGCAACACAGGCACACAGAGCAACTGCAAAGTGGACACGCTCAGCAAGGGCACCCTGCGACCATAGCACACACCCTTGGCTGTACTCACACCAATGCGCAAACCCGTATAACTGCCAGGACCCATACTCACGGCCACCGCATCAAGGGGTATGGCATGACTTTCGGCAAAAGAGAGGGCCTCATCCACAAAAACACCACACGACACAGCATGCGAGGGACCCTCCATGTCGGCCTTCTCGTAGATGACCTTTCCGTCCTCGCTAACTGCCACAGAGCACACTTTTGTGCTCGTTTCGATATGTAATATGCACGCCATCGAAAGATTTATTCAGATTTTCGGTGCAAATTTACAATTTTTTCCGCAATTTTCCGTACATTTGCATAAAATTGTTTCAAATATGATATTATCCATGACAGGATACGGCAAAGCATCGGCCGTATTCCAAGACAAAAAGATTACCGCTGAAGTCAAATCGCTCAACAGCAAGGCGCTTGACCTCAGCACTCGCATAGCCCCCATCTACCGTGAGAAAGAGATGGAGATTCGTAGTTTGATTTCCACCAACGTGGAAAGAGGCAAAGTGGAGTTCAACCTCTGGATTGAGAAGGACGAGACTGCCACCGAGGTACCCCTCAACGGCAACTTGCTGGGTGCCTACTACCGACAAATCAAACAGGTTTGCACCGAGCAGCACATCCCCGAACCCGAGGACTACTGGCTGACCCTGATGCGTATGCCCGACGTCATCTCGCGCACCGACACCCAGCAGGAACTCACTGAAGAGGAGTGGGCTGTGGCACGTCAGGTGGTGGAGCAATGCATCGGCCAGCTTGTGGAGTTCCGCAAGCAGGAGGGACTGGCACTTCAGCGCAAGTTTGAGGAGAAGCTCACCAACATCGCTGCCTTCATGGCTGAAATTGAGCCTTACGAGAAGAGCAGGACGGAGAAGATTCGACAGCGACTGGAAGAGGGCTTGCAGAGCATACCCAATGTGGACTATGACCGCAACCGCCTGGAGCAGGAGATGATCTACTACATTGAGAAGCTCGACATCAGCGAGGAGAAGCAGCGCCTGGCCAACCATCTCAAGTACTTCCGTCAGACGATGGAGGAAGGCCATGGACAGGGAAAGAAACTCGGCTTCATCGCCCAGGAAATGGGACGTGAGATCAACACCACTGGCAGCAAGAGCAACCAGGCAGAGATGCAAAACATCGTGGTGAAGATGAAGGATGAGCTGGAGCAGATTAAGGAACAAGTGCTTAACGTTATGTAGAGTATGGCAAAATGCATGATTGTATCCGCTCCCTCGGGCAGCGGAAAGAGTACCATCGTACAATGGCTCATGACAGAGCATCCCGAACTGAAGCTGGCTTTCAGCATCAGCGCCACCAGTCGTAAGCCCCGTGGCACAGAGCAAAATGGTGTGGAATACTACTTCCTCTCGGTGGAAGAGTTCAAGGAACGCATAGCCCACGGAGACTTCCTTGAATACGAGGAAGTGTACGAAGGAGGTTTCTACGGTACGCTCAAGGCATCCGTAGAGAAGATGCTTGAGGATGGATATAACGTAGTGTTTGATGTGGACGTGAAAGGTGGCGTGAACATCAAGAAGTTCTATGGTGACGAGGCTCTGAGCCTCTTCATCCAGCCCCCCTCGGTGCAAGAACTGCGCCATCGCCTCATAGGCCGTGGAACCGACACGATGGAGAAGATTGAGGAACGACTTGCCAAGGCTGAATACGAGATGACGTTTGCCCCACAGTTTGACCGTATTGTAGTGAACGATGACCTTGACACGGCTAAGGCAGAGACCCTTGCACTCGTACAGGACTTTTTGAATTCCTAACCATTTTTTGACGTGGAGTAATCACAATGAAAGACATACAGAACAACAAATCAATAAAGGTCATTGCCTGCTTCTCGCTTGCCATTGGCGTCATTGCTATCATCGTATCGTTCCTCATGGACAAGGGCGATGTGAATTATGTGAAGAACCATAAGACCATCGTTCAGATTGCCGGCTTACTGCTGGCCCTGGCCGTCATACTCTTTGTGCTTCAATTTCAGATTAAGCGTCGCCTGAAGAATAAGAAAAACCGATACCATGCCGTTCATTGGGACAACGGGAAAATCACAAAAGATGAGTAACACAACGCATCATAATGAAAAAAAGGAAGTTCCGCCCACAGGGACTTCCTTTTGTGTCAATAAGCCTGATAGAGCCAAGCGCTGCGTCACAGCCATCTACGGTGGTTCGTTCAACCCCATCCACCTGGGGCATACGTCGCTGGGCGAGTGGTTGTGTGGCGAAGGACTTGTGGATGAGCTCTGGTTTCTCGTCTCCCCACAGAATCCGCACAAGGTGGGCGACACAAGTCTGCTTGACGACGACATCCGTCTGCAACTGGCACAACTGGCCGTAGAGGAGAGCGAGAGGCTTCACGTAAGCGACTTCGAGATGCATCTGCCTCGTCCCTCGTATATGGTTCACACGCTTGCCCGTCTGCGCGAGTCATACCCCGAACGGGAGTTTGTCCTTGTCATTGGTGCCGACAACTGGGCACGCTTCAACCAGTGGTACAAGCCAGAGGAGATCATGGCACACCATCGCATCATCATTTACCCTCGCGAGGGCTATCCCATTGATGCCTCTGCCCTGCCCTCGGGTGTCACCCTCGTTCACTCACCCCTCTACCCCATCAGCAGCACCGACATACGCCAAGCCATTGCCAACGGCACATGCCAAGGTGATTGGCTTCACCCCAATGTATGGAGAGAGATACAGCAAAGATGTTTATACACCTGACTAAAGTTTCTTCCACATGTACAGATAGGCTTGTATGCGTGTTCGCTCGTTGATGTCGTCCTCTACCAGGTCGGCTACCTTGATCAGACGGCCGTCAGGTGTACGCACCTTATACACGCAGGTGTTATAATCTTTACCCTCTACTTCTCCGATGTGCTTCATAATCTCTGCCACTTCGTCGTATTTTGAACCACTTGAGGCACGCGAGTTTACGCTGGGTATGTGTATGATGGTCTTCTTCCTTGTGTCCAGTATCTCACCGATGTGCTCCACATACGAACCATGGTAGAAGTGGTAACCCAGTACCAAGTTCTTTAGGTAACGATAGCCGTTGAGCTGCTGATAGTAATTGTACGTCACGGGGTAGAACTTGGCCTCATCCTCGGCACGCAACACGGGCACTCCGTCGCCACGGAAGTAGCTGCCTGTCATGGCTACAATATGGCCGGTAGAGTTGTTGATTATACGGCGCACAATGTCGCCCAACCCGCTTTCTGCATCAGCACTTGTGTGATGAAATTCGTCGATGGCAAGCAGACAGTCGTTGAATTCGTCATCATGCAGTTGCTTCATGCCATTGCGCAGAGTGGCGTGTGCGCACACCAGCACCTGTGCCTTGTTCTGTCCGCGGAAGAACTCCACAAAGCGTCCTGCCTTGTCCTGCTCGTTGCCACCCACGTCGCATAGGTTGAAATAGGGAGCCACCCTCCAGTCAGCAAAGAAGCCATACTTTTTCAGCTCGGTGTTGACAAACGAGCGACCGATGCTCTTTTCTGGTACGGCCACCACAACCTTCTTGATGCCCTGGTTCACCAGTTTGTCCAGGGCAACGAACATCAAGGCACGGCTCTTGCCGCTGGCAGGTGGTGCCTTGATGAGCAGGTACTTCTTGTTGCGCGCTTCGTAGGCCATGGCTTGCATCTCGCGCATGCCAAGGCTGTTCGTCGTGCTGCTCTGCCCCGTCTGGGCATAGCTGATGTTTACAATGTTTTTTGCGTCCATAGTTTCAATGGTTTGGACGCTCAGTGAAATGTATGTAGGCTTTAGAAAATCGTTTCTTTGATTTTCTCAATGACTTCGTCAAAATAGGGCTGTTTCAAGCGACTTAATCTACGTAGCACATCCCGCTCAACGTTGCCTACCAAAAGCTGGCATTTTACATAGCTCTGCTTTTGCATCGGTTGTGTAAGCATTCCGTCTTCAAGCGTATAATTGTATTGCGGATTATACGCTTTGGACGAAATCATACATAGATAGATAAATCCCTCATCCATCTGTAATTCATCATTGCTTACTATAAGTGCAGGGTGTGGCTTTGATGTTCCATCTGGGAACATGAAGTTCACTTCTACAATGTCTCGTTGATGGTAAAGCATGTCTACAAATATTTGGCAAACATCTTGCTTGCATTAACCTTAGACGTGTGTAGAAAAGCCTCACGTTCTTCGTCCTCAGTCCAGTCTTCGCTTGACTGAGTCGTTTCCGTGACTTCAAAGGCGCCACTCTTTCGAATCATTTCCAGTACACTTTGTGCAAAGGAATTGTCTGGATTAAAAGTTAATGTGACTGTTGACATTGTTTTATCTATTTTTTTGCAAAAGTAGCACTTTATCTTGAAACCTCCAAATTCTTTCCTACAAAATTTCAAAGAGCGATTGTTATTGTTTTGTTTATTAGTTACTTGTCCTTGCTGGTCATCTTCTCGTATAGTTTAAAGAGGCACTCCAGTCGTGCTTCGTCCGAAGCGCAGGGGTAGCCGGGGTAGCACGACTCTACGATTTCGTCCAGCCGATGATGAGCCTCTTTCAAATCCTCTGGCATAGTGTCGGGGTCGTAGAGGTCGGCCAGCGTCTTACCCATAGTAAGATAAGGCTCGCGCGTGAGGAGGATGTCGGTGGCTGCTTCCTCAATCTCCGCTTTCTTCGTGTCGCTGATGGCGGGGAAGGGGAAGGTGTTGTAGCAGAGGCCTGCCGAATAGCGGTAGTCGGTTTTGAGTCTTCCACCCACAGCACGCACCCAATCCATGTGGATGCGGGAGGTAAGGATGCCGAATAGCCAGAGAGGTGCATCATAGATGGCAAAGGCGGAATTTGATATTACATCTTCTGCAGGAGTTTCATGCGGGTACGCGTACGATTCATAAAAACATAGACACTTCCATCGGTCGGACACATGGAATTGCCACGTACCATACGACTCAACGGTTCTACTCCCTTACGCAGGTCTACAGCACTCGTGCAGACCATAAACTTGTTGCTTTCACTTAAACTGAACATACATAAAACGATTTTTGGAATGCAAAGGTACGAAGATCTTTACATTCCAAAAATACGCCTTATGTGGGATGGTTACGTTACATTCGATATAAGAACACATTTGCACAATGCATCATAGACATCCCCCCAGGGAGATAGAGGGGGCCTTTGATGTATTTTTATATTTTTCTGTTAATTTCTTTTATGATGCTTCGTTCATCCTACGGTCTGCCCTCGGGGATGACACGC
>JAKSLO010000063.1 GCA_024401185.1 Bacteroidaceae bacterium
TTTTCCTCCAAGTTTCACTCGTGTTTCACTCAGTTGGCTTACGTCTGGCTTACGTAAAAACACGTAAGCCAGACGTAAGCCAACTGAGTGAACGTAATGTGAACTTTGGGACATGACTGGTGCAAAGGCGAATGGTCGTGACATGAACAAAATCGTGAAGCAAGGAGGATAGTCCAAGTTTGCCCATCTCCGGAACTTGCCTGTCCGTCTTCAGCTTCTTGGCAACATAGGTGTGGATAAAGTAGGGTAGATACCATATTTATATATATTGTAGGAAGGCAACATCCGCTAATTGCCGCCAAAAACCGCGTGGTCGATGACGTCGCGGTAGTAAGACATAGACGGCAATGCCCGTTAATTGGCACGAAAAACCGCTTTCCATCAAATGGGGCTGTTGTAACCAAGATGGCTCGATAATCGCCTCGTAAAGGGGTGTTTTGTACCTTTTTTAGAGAAAAATGAAAAAAATATCAAAAAAATCGGGCAAATATTTGGTGGTATTAAAAAAAGTCACTACCTTTGCACCCGCAAACGAGAAACAAACACTCTTGCAAGAGAAAGAAACAAAAAGTTTGGGAGGGTGCCATAGCTCAGTTGGTAGAGCAAAGGACTGAAAATCCTTGTGTCCCCGGTTCGATTCCTGGTGGCACCACAGAAAAATGGTGGGTGGATTCCGTAAGTGTCTTAACTTTTAAGCCTTACGGAATTTTTTTTGTTTCATCCACACCGAGATGCCCATGGGGCAGTTCACAGGTCAGCCGATATTTCCGGTTGATGAGCATTGCCGTCATCTTGAAGCGGCTAAACAGAATAATAATTCATAAATCGGGCTTATTTGTGAATATTTTGCTAAGACACCTTAATTATTTATACTGTTTTTGTGAATAATTGCATAAAATATCGTATCTTTGCATCCGTTTTATAAAATAAGGTAATGGCAATAGGAAAAAAGGACGGCAGACTTGAGATGATTAAGTTGATCGTGTCGAGTCAGGAACTCTCCACACAGGAAGAGTTGCAGATGCAGTTAGACATCGCCGGCTATCCTACCAGTCAGGCAACCTTGGTGCGCGACCTCAAGCAGCTTCGCATCGTGAAGGGTTTCAATGCCAATGGCCGCAATGTGTACCTTATGCCGCAGGAGCAGCGCTTCCGCACAGTGAGCGATACGCACGTCACCGTGGATGCCTTGAACAAGCTGGGCATTACGCAGGTGAGTTTCAGCGGAAACATGGCGGTGGTGCATACGCCACCCGGACATGCGTCGCACGTGGCATACGACATTGATAATGCCTGTATAGAGGAGATTCTGGGGACGATAGCCGGTGACGATACCGTTTTCATTGTGCTGTCTGAGAATGCTGACAGGGCGCAGGTGATGGATAAGTTGAGTTTGATAAAGAACTAAAAACAAATGGTGAACGAAATAAAAGTAATGGTAGCAGAACCCGAGCACGAGGTTTATGTAGATACCATTTTGGAAACAATCAGAATTGCGGCAAAGAAGCGTGGTACGGGCATCGCAGAACGTACCCATGAGTATGTGGCCACCAAGATGCGCGAGGCAAAGGCCGTGATAGCGCTGTGTGGTGACAGGTTTGCGGGATTCAGTTACATTGAGACATGGGGCAACAAGCACTATGTGACCACGAGCGGCTTGATAGTACACCCCGACTTTCAGGGTATGGGCGTGGCAAAGCGCATCAAGGACTATACCTTCACGCTGGCACGTCTGCGTTGGCCTCATGCCAAGATATTCAGTTTGACGAGCGGTGATGCCGTGATGAAGATGAATACGGCTCTGGGTTATGTGCCCGTAAGCTTTAATCAGCTGACCGACGATGAGGCCTTCTGGCGCGGATGCCAGGGATGTGTGAATCATGAGATTCTGGAGCTCAAGCAGCGCAAGTTCTGCGTCTGCACCGGTATGCTCTGGGACCCCGAGAAGCATCATGGCGAACCTACCAGCCTGGAGGTAATCAAGGATATCATGAGGACCTTGGTGCTGAGAGGGATTGAGTAGGAGGAGGCAGACCCCCTCCCGTCCCCCTTTAGGGGGAAGCAGAATGTGCAGTAAGTCGCGTTTTGTTGAAAAAGAGGCGGGGGAGTTGATAATCCTTGCAACCATAATATAATAGTAAAAAAGAAATAATAACATAAAAACTGGGCTAGTCCCCTATCCAGAGACAGTAGTAACCGCTTCCCCCTAAGGGGGACGGGAGGGGGTCTGATATGGCAAAAAAGAAAGTAGTTGTCGCTTTTAGCGGCGGTTTGGACACAAGTTACAATGTGATGTATCTCACCAAGGAAATGGGATACGAGGTTTATGCAGCATGCGCTAACACCGGTGGTTTCAGCGCTGAGCAGCTGAAGCAGAACGAGGAGAACGCCTACAAGCTGGGTGCTGTGAAGTATGTCACCCTCGACGTAACACAGGAGTACTATGAGAAGTCGTTGAAGTTCATGGTGTACGGTAACGTACTGCGTAACAACTGCTATCCTATCTCGGTTAGCTCAGAGCGTATCTTCCAGGCATTGGCCATTGCACGCTATGCCAAGGAGATTGGTGCAGATGCCATTGCTCATGGTTCAACCGGTGCAGGTAACGACCAGATCCGCTTCGACATGACCTTCCTGGTGAAGGCTCCTGGTGTGGAAATCATCACCCTGACACGCGACAAGAACCTCTCTCGTCAGGAGGAGGTTGACTACCTCAACGCTAACGGCTACTTCGCCGACTTCACCAAGTTGAAGTACTCATACAACGTAGGTATCTGGGGTACCTCAATCTGCGGTGGCGAGATTCTCGACAGCAAGCAGGGCTTGCCCGAGACGGCTTACCTGAAGCACGTCACCAAGGAAGGTCCCGAAGTCTTGAAGCTGGGCTTCGACAAGGGTGAGCTTTGCTCAGTAAATGGCGTACACTACGATGACAAGATCAAGGCTATCCAGGAGGTAGAGAAGATAGGTGCAGCCTATGGCATCGGTCGTGACTGCCACGTGGGCGATACCATCATCGGCATCAAGGGCCGTGTAGGTTTCGAGGCAGCCGCTCCTATGCTGATCATCGGCGCTCACCGTTTCCTGGAGAAGTACACTCTGTCTAAGTGGCAGCAGTATTGGAAGGAGCAGGTAGCCAACTGGTACGGTATGTTCCTGCACGAGAGCCAGTACCTGGAGCCCGTAATGCCCGATATCGAGGCTATGCTTACCAGCAGCCAGCGCAACGTAACCGGTGAGGTTACCTTGGAACTTCGTCCCCTCGGTTTCCAAACCATCGGTGTGGATTCTCCCAACGACCTCGTGAAGAACAAGCTCGGTGAGTATGGTGAGACCGCTAAGGCTTGGAGCAGCGAGGATGCCAAGGGCTTCATCAAGGTTACCTCTACTCCTCTCCGTGCCTACTACCTGGCACATCCTGATGAGGAGAGATAAAGAAAAGCCCCCCTCTAATCCCCCCAAGGGGGGAGGAGTCCTATACGTATTCACAGGTGGATAAGTATTGGATTTATTATGGATTACGATTATTGTACATCAGATCCTGCATGGTATCATTTGCTGAAGGAGTTGGCAAAGAAGAACCGACAACATCCGACGGACGCAGAAGCTGTGTTGTGGAGCTGTCTGAAAGGATCATCTTTAGGACTTCCTTTTCGTCAACAACATATTATTGGTGATTATATTGTTGATTTTATCTGCCTGCCAGCAAAAGTTATCATAGAGGTGGATGGTGGTTATCATTTTGTGGAACAGCAACAAGAATTGGATGCGCAACGTGAGCAATGGCTGATAAATAGAGGCTATGAGGTTGTTCGTTTCACGAATGCCGAAGTGTTGTGTGATCTGGAAAGAGTGTTGGATGTAATAAAAGAAAAAATAAAGGAAAAATGCAAAACAATAGCATAAATAATGCATTGCGCGTGGGTATCTTAGGTGCTGCAGGTTATACGGGTGGTGAGTTGATTCGATTACTCATTAACCATCCTAATGTAGAGAGCATTGTTGCCTATAGCGAGTCGAATGAGGGAAATCTCATAAGCGATGTTCATGAAGGTCTTATTGGAGACACCGAATTGCGGTTCTCGTCTCTCCCCCTTGGGGGAGTTGGAGGGGGCCTCGATGTACTCTTCTTCTGCTTCGGCCACGGCAAGAGTGAGGCATTCCTCAAGGAGCATAGCATCCCCGAGAGTGTGAAGATTATCGACCTGGCACAGGACTTCCGTATTGCTGGCGATCATGACTATGTGTATGGTTTGCCAGAGACACACCGTGAGGACATCAAGAAGTGCCAGCATCTGGCCAACCCCGGTTGCTTTGCCACTTGCATTCAGCTGGGCTTGCTCCCCTTGGCAAAGGCTGGTTTGCTGACACACGATGTGAGCGTGAATGCCATCACCGGAAGCACGGGTGCCGGACAGAAACCCGGTGCCACCACACACTTCTCATGGCGTAACAACAACTTCTCGGTGTACAAACTCTTCACCCATCAGCATCTGCATGAAATCTGCCAGACGCTGAACGAGCTGAAGCCTGCAAGTGCTCCTCGTGTCATCGACACGCTCAACGAGGGCTTCCCTGCAGAAAACTCTTCCATCGGTGAGACGGAGGGGGTCACCATCGACTTCATTCCCTACCGTGGCGACTTTGCGCGTGGCATCTTCTGCACCGAGGTCATCACACTCGACGAGCCTAAGACCGCAGAGGAGATTGCTGCCTTGTACAAGCAGTACTATGCCGATGCCGCCTTTACGCACTATACCGACAAGGCTATCGACATGAAGCAGATTGTCAATACCAACAAGGCCTTGGTACACACCGAGGTGTTTGGGCGCAAGGTAGTGGTGACGAGCACCATCGACAACCTTTTGAAGGGTGCAGTAGGACAGGCCGTGCAGAACATGAACCTCATGTTTGGCTTGGACGAGAGAGCCGGATTGGCTTTGAAGGCAAGCGCATTCTGATGAAAAACAGCCTCTCCCCCGGCCCCTCCCCCAAAAGGGAGGGGGGTGGTTACAATTGAAGGCCAAGGGGATAGGCAATTATAAAAAAATAACTAATGTAGATAATCCTCCGACAAAACTATCTACTCCCCTCCCTTTGGGGGGAGGGGCTGGGGGAGAGGCCCTTATATTATGAATCTATTTGACGTATATCCTCTTTTCGACGTGACCATTGCCAAGGGCAAGGGATGTCGCGTATGGGACGATAAAGGTCAGGAGTACCTGGACCTTTATGGCGGTCATGCTGTCATCAGCATTGGTCATTGCCATCCTCACTATGTGCAGAAGATGACCGAGCAGCTCAACACCCTGAGCTTCTATAGTAATAGTGTGAAGAACCCTCTGCAGGTAGAGCTGGCCGAGCGTTTGGGCAAGGCCTGCGGCTACGAGGACTATCAGTTCTTCCTCATCAATAGTGGTGCCGAGGCTAACGAGAATGCCTTGAAGCTGGCAAGCTTCTATAATGGTCGTACTCGTGTCTTGAGTCAGGAGAAGGCATTCCACGGCCGTACCTCTCTGGCTGTAGAGGCAACTGCTAATCCTAAGATTATTGCTCCCATCAATGACAACGGTCATGTTACCTACCTGCCCATCAATGACTTGCAGGCATGGAAGACCGAGATAGAGAAGGACGATGTTTGTGCCGTTATCTTGGAGTGCATCCAGGGTGTAGGCGGCATCCGTATGGTGGAGGCTGATTTCCTGAAGGGTTTGCGCGAACTGTGCGATGCTCACAATACGGTTCTCATCTGTGATGAGATACAGTGTGGCTATGGCCGCAGCGGTAAGTTCTTTGCTCATCAGCATCTGGGCGTGAAGCCCGATATGATTACCGTGGCAAAGGGCATCTGTAACGGTTTCCCCATGGGTGGCGTGCTCATCTCACCCAAGTTCAAGCCTGTATATGGTCAGTTGGGTACTACCTTCGGTGGCAACCACCAAGGCTGTGCCGGTGCATTGGCTGTGCTCGACGTCATTGAGCAGGAAGGTCTGGTTGAGAATGCTGCCAAGGTGGGTGCTTACCTCATCAGCGAACTGAAGAAGATGCAGGCTGCTGGTGCTCCCCACATCGTTGACGTTCGTGGTGAGGGTTTGATGATCGGCATCGAACTGGATGAGCCTTACAAGGAAATCCGTACCAAACTGCTTTTCGAGGAGCATGTGTTCACCGGTTGCTCGGGCACCAATGTGCTTCGTCTGCTTCCTCCCTTGTGCCTGAGCATGGCCGAGGCCGACGAGTTCCTGGCGAAGTTTAAGAAGGTGTTGGGATGAGAAGAGTCGTTGTAAAGGTGGGCAGCAACGTGCTCACACAGGCAGGTGGCAAACTGAACGTGACGCGCGTCTCGGCTTTGGTGGATCAGATAGCTTGGATGCGTCACCATGGTTTCGAGGTGATTCTGGTTACCTCGGGAGCTGTGGCATGTGGCCGACGCGAACTGCTCATCGATCACGAACTGGATTCCGTAGAACAGCGTCAGCTGTACTCTGCCGTTGGGCAGGTCAAGCTGGTGAACCTCTACTATGACCTTTTCCGTGAATATGGCATGCATGTGGGACAGGTGCTCACCATGAAGGAGAATTTCCAGACGGAGGAGCAATACCAGAACCAGCGTGCCTGCATGGAGGTAATGTTGCAGAATGGCGTCATCCCTGTGGTCAACGAGAACGATACCGTGTGCGTCACCGAGCTGATGTTTACGGACAACGACGAGCTGTCGGGTTTGATAGCCAAGATGATGAAGGCAGAGATGCTGATTCTGCTGAGCAACATCGACGGTGTGTTTACCGGCGACCCTGCTGACCCTGCCTCCGAACTCATCCGTTCAGTAAAGCCCGGTGACGACGTTGCCCAGTACATACAAGCCAAGAAGAGTAGTGCCGGACGTGGTGGCATGACCTCGAAGTTCAACACCGCAAGTTCCTTGTCAAAGGAGGGCGTGCGTGTGATCATTGCCAATGGCGAGCGCGAAAACATCTTGGTTGACTTGATTAACAATCCTAAGGACACTCCCCATACCGAATTTATAGCATCATGAAGACGATATTTGAAAATGCCAAGCAAGCCAGCCGTGAGTTGGCTTTGCTCTGCGACGAACGTAAAAACACCATATTGAACAAGGTGGCCGATGCCATCGCTGTGCATCAGGCGGAGTTGTTGGAAGCCAATGCCCGCGATTTGGCCAAGATGGATCCTGCCAACCCCTTGTATGACCGCCTGCAACTGACAGAGAGTCGCCTGGAGGGTATTGCTGGCGATATGCGCAATGTGGCAAAGTTGCCATCGCCTCTGGGACACATCACCAACGAGCGCACGCTGGAGAACGGACTTTACCTGCGTCGCATCTCTGTGCCTTTTGGTGTGATTGGCATGGTGTATGAGGCACGTCCCAACGTGTCGTTCGACGTGTTCAGCCTTTGCTTCAAGAGTGGCAATGCCTGTGTGCTGAAGGGTGGAAAGGATGCCGACGAGAGTAATCGCGCCATCGTAGGCATGATTCACGACATTCTCAAGGAAGAGGGTATCAATCCCTCGGTTGTGGAACTCCTTCCCGCTACTCATGAAGCCACGGCAGAGATGCTGAATGCGGTGGGTTACATCGACCTCTGCATCCCTCGTGGTGGCAAGAAGCTCATCGAGTTTGTACGCGACAATGCACGTGTTCCCGTTATTGAAACCGGTGCAGGTGTGGTGCACGCCTATTTTGATAAGGATGGCGACCTGGAGATGGCCAAGCGCATCGTCAACAATGCCAAGACACGCCGCGTGTCGGTGTGCAACGCCTTGGATTGCCTGTTGGTGCATGCCGATCGTCAGTCAGACCTCGAAGCCTTGCTTGAGCCTATGAAGGGCAAGGTGAATTTCCACTACGATGACTATGGCAAGGAGTGGATGTCGTACGACATGAGCATCAAGGTGGTGGCATCGCTTGATGAGGCTCTGGCACACATCCGCCAGTACAGCAGCGGACACTCAGAGTGTATCATCACCAATAACGAAGAGACAGCCGCCCGCTTCCGTAATGAGGTGGATGCCGCCTGTGTGTACGTCAATGCGCCTACCTCGTTCACCGATGGTGCGCAGTTTGGCTTGGGTGCCGAGATTGGCATCAGCACCCAGAAGCTCGGTCCTCGTGGTCCTATGGCTTTGGAGGAGATGACCACCTACAAGTGGCTCATCGACGGCAACGGACAGGTGAGGGCGTAGAAACTAATGCATAATCACAATGACATTGATATGAAAAATTTCCTTTACGCAAAAGATCTTGGCGACCTCCGCAAGGCCTTGGATGAGGCTATGGAGATCAAGAAGGATCGTTTCAAATATGTAGAGTTGGGCAAGAACAAAACCGCTCTGCTGGTATTCTTCAACAACAGTCTTCGCACCCGTCTGTCAACCCAGAAGGCAGCGTTGAACCTTGGCATGAACGTCATCGTCCTCGACGTCAATGCAGGTGCCTGGAAGCTCGAAACCGAGCGTGGCGTCATCATGGATGGCGACAAGAGCGAGCATCTGCTGGAGGCCATTCCCGTAATGGCCAGCTACTGCGATGTCATCGGCATCCGCTCGTTTGCAGGCTTGACCGATCGTGAGTACGACTATGCCGAAACCGTCTATAACCAGTTTGTGAAGTATAGCGGTAAGCCTGTATTTGCCATGGAGACAGCCACCGTGCATCCCTTGCAGGCCTTTGCCGACCTCATCACCATCGAGGAGCATAAGACCGTGAAGCGTCCCAAGGTTGTGCTTACCTGGGCACCTCACCCCAGGTGCCTTCCTCAGGCAGTTCCCAACTCATTTGCTGAGTGGATGAATGAGGCAGACGTGGATTTTGTCATCACTCACCCCAAGGGCTATGAGCTGGATCCCATGTTTGCTGGCGATGCCAAGGTTGAGTACGACCAGATGAAGGCATTCGAGGGTGCTGATTTCATCTATGCCAAGAACTGGAGCTGCCCTGGTGTGACCGAACCTGACAAGTATGGCAAGATTCTGGAGGATTATCACAACCTGCTGGATTGGACCGTCAGCGAGCGTCAGATGGCTGTCACCAATAATGGTAAGTTCATGCATTGCCTGCCCGTTCGTCGCAACATGATTGTCACCGACGACGTCATCGAGAGCAAGAACTCACTCGTCATTCCCGAGGCAGCCAACCGCGAGATTTCGGCTACCGTGGTTCTGAAGCGAATCCTGGAAGGCATCAAGTAAGATGCCTTGACAGTTAGATAATCAGCATGAGAGGTTGCACCAAGAGTATAGACAGGGAAAGTCTCTTGTGAGGCTTGGTGCAACCTCTTTGCCTTTCAAATAGACAACACCATGAAAAAACTTATTCTTACTACATTGATGAGCGCTTTCGCCTTGTGCGGAAGGGCACAGAGCTATACCAACGAGTACCCTAAGGACATGCAGAAGATGGCTGCCAAGTGGGTGAAGAAGGGCGAGTGGCGAAACGGCTTCACAAAGGCATCGCCTGCACCAACGGTCAACCTCGCTGAGTTCTACATCCAGTACCATCGCAACCCTGAGCAATGGCAGGCATTGTTCCGCTGGTTGCAGCAAACCGACCTGATGGCGCTGCCAGCAGGACGTGTGCCCATTCCCGGCACGCAGCTCACGGTTAGCGTGGAGGATGGCGATAACTGGTGTTCGCAGGATGACCTTCGCAAGGGCAAGGGCAGCGAGAGCCATCGTCAGAAGATTGACGTGATGTATGTGGTGCGTGGCTATGAGGGCTTCTGCTTGCTCGACCACGAGACGTCGCGTCCGCAAGCCGACTACAAACCCGACCGTCTGGAGTATTTCTTTCAGTACGACCGTCTGAAGCAGTTCGAGAACATTCCCGGCACGTTCAACATCATGTTCCCCTGCGACTGGCATGTGGCTAAGGTGAAGACAAGCCATGAGAGTCAGAACCTCCGTGTGCTTGTCATCAAGATGGATTACGCCTTGTAGAAGCCATCCGCCTGTCCTTGTGCTTTATTTTAATTTGAAAAACTGACCCATTATGAGAAATCCTATTATCCTGCTAATCGCCTTTTTGTGTGTATCGCTTTCTGTCTCGGCACAGCGCCGTGGCGGCATGCAAGCTCGTGAGAACATCCCTACAGATTCCATACGTCTGAGCGACCCCTTTGTGCTGGCCGATGAAGCTACTCGTACGTACTACATGACCGGTACGGGTGGCATGATGTGGAAGAGCAAGGACCTCAAGTTATGGTCAGGGCCTTATCGCGTGGCCGAAACCAATCCGCAGTCGTGGATGGGGGCACGTCCTGCCATCTGGGCAGCCGAACTACACGCATACCAAGGCAAATACTATTACTTTGCTACCTTTACCAATGCCCAGGTAAGCATCGGCGAGTATAAGGGCAACAACATCGAGCGCCGTGCCAGTCACATCCTTGTGAGCGACAAACCCGACGGTCCTTACCGCCCTATGGCTGACGACACCTATCTGCCTGCCGACAAACCTACGCTCGATGGTACCTTCTGGGTAGATACCGACGGAAAACCCTATATGGTGTATTGCTGGGAGTGGTTGCAGCAGTGGGATGGCACCATCGACAAGATAGAGCTAAAGCCCGATCTTTCGGGTAGCGTGGGTGAGGGCAAGATACTCTTCCGTGCCAGCGACTCGCCTTGGAGCAAGGAGAAGGATTCCGACGGTTCGTTTACCGGTACGAAGGGTGCTTTGCGCCCCAACAAGGTGACTGATGGCCCTTTCCTCTTCAAGACCTCTACAGGTCGTCTTGGCATGCTTTGGACAAGTTGGGTGTATGATGTGTACACTCAGGGTGTGGCTTATTCCGAAAGCGGCACGCTGGATGGCCCTTGGCTTCAGGAACCAGCCCCCATCACGCCTCCCAACTATGGTCACGGCATGCTGTTCCGAACCTTCGATGGTCAGCTGCTCCTCTCGTGCCATAGTCACCAGAAGGATGCTCAGGGACGCACCATCCGCATTCCCCACTTCTTCAAGGCAAGTGTGCAAGGCGATAAGCTGGTGGTTGAGGAATGATGGCAATTTAGTGATGGTGAACTTATTATTTCGCCATTACTAAAAGATAGTCAACCCCCACCTTTTTGTGTTTTTCTTGTAGAAAAATCCCCCAGTATTGCTACATGATGAGCGATACTGGGGGAATTTTAGTAGTTTTAATCAGTAAATACTTGATTATTCACGTTCGTCATCGCCGCCTCCCGAAGGGGTAGATGATGATGCACCACCCCCAGCACTCGGAACCGTTGAGCCTGCTGCGATGCCATTGCTCTCTTCCTCCGGTTTCAGGAACACGGTGTTCTCACCTCCGTATGTAGCTACGGCATCCTGGTATGCATCCGTTGAGGTGTAGCTGGCCAGCAGACTGTTGTTGTTGACGAGGCTCTGCGAGCTGACCTGGGTCTTGCCGTTCTTGGCGCGTGAGTGAACCCAGCAGAAGGCCCCGTCCTCATTGATGCTGCCACAGCTCAGGTAACCTGATTTGCTTGCAAAGCCGAGCTTGTTTACTGCTGCCCAAAGCAAGGCAGTATTGTTCTTGTCAAGCACCACTGAAGTGGCATTGAACACACCGTAGGGTATGCCTGTGGCAGCATTGATGCGCTGGCGGATGTCGAAGAACGAAATCTGGTCGTGGTACCTGAAGTCAACATTGTTTTGCACGACAGCGTTCGAGAACTCCGCAACGGTGGTCGTATCCTTGATGACCAGATTGCCGATGGCGATGTCTGTCACACGGTTACTGCCTTCGCCCGTCACATTGATGGTAGGAAGTGACCCCTGGGTAATCTTGTAGGGAGCCACGACACACGCACCGCCTGTCACCACATCCTTGGGGAGATAGACTGGCTGAGACAGTTTCATGTTTAACTTTACAAACATGTTGTAGTCGGTCACACCCGCTTGCTTGTCCTCGAAACCGTTGTAGATGAGCGTGCTGATCCCCTTGTACATCTGCACTACGTTGGCCCACTTCATGCGGTGCCTCTGCTGGGCAGAGGTTCGCGTGTTCTTGACTTCGTTAGCCTTCTCACTGACTATGGTACGGCCGCTTGATCTGCGAAATGTCAGGCTGCCAGCCGAACCATTTAACTTTGTAGCTATACCATTAAGTATCGCCATATTTTGTTGGTCCTCTCCCCAGATTGTTTTCTGCCGGGTCTTGGGAGAGGGCCTTAGGCATTATCCCGACAGTTGTTAATAAAATAATAGTTTGGGCATAAAGCCCGAAGCATGTTTCTCTGCTTGTTTTCTTATGCACTTCTGCTAATGCTCTGCTGATCCTCTGCTTATCCTCTGCTGATCCTCTGCTAATGCTCTGCTATTTCTCTGCTATTTCTCTGCTATTCCTCTGCTATTTAGCAGACAAATAGCAGACTCATAGCGGAGTCATAGCGGAGTCATAGCAGACTCATAGCGGAGTTTCAACAGAACTTTAGCTTTGTTTCAGCTCTGGAAAAGCAAACCTGAGAAAGAACGCCTGTCACTTTTTTCTTGTGACATGCAAATTTAGCAAGAAAATACACAAGAAAAATGCGGGTACAAGAAAAAAGTGCCGGGTACAAGCGGGTACAAAGGCGGGTACAAACGTTTTTTTGTACCCGAAAACGTCATTTTTGCTTTTTATGCCGTCTTTTCTCTCTTGCAGTATTCTTTGCCTGTGCTGAGTTTAAGAAAGGGGAATTTATCCAGGTCGTTAAATTTGAAGTTTTTGTTCATCCAATGAATGTAGTAATTACGCTCCTTATTGCTTAATCCATTATTCTTTGTCTTGTTGATTATCTTTCTGATGTACTCTGTGTCGATGAGGGTTCTTCTTGATAGCACTCGTAGAATATTTGCATCAATATCGTCAAATGTAATTTTGTATTCTATGCAGTAATCAATTGCGTTGTGTAGAATTATGTGCTTCTTGTTTGCCTCCACCTTGTAGATGCTCCCTCTGCTGTCTTTTACTTCGACAAATCGAACGTCTTCCTTTTCGTGTTCGTTTGTGTTGTCATCTTCCGCTTTGTGTTCGTCTTTTGTGTTGTCTTGCTCTTGTGGGCTGTTGTTGCCATATCTCAACTCTTCGATTTCGATTTCTAATTCTATCTGTCTTATCTCCTTTTCAATCATATAAACAATCGTTTCATCACTATGAAAATCTTTCATTTGCAAGAACTGTTTGAGAAGCCATGAGTTAGGCTTTCCGTGATGCTTCTCACGGAAAGCCTTTATACAATTTATATAATATGTAATATAAGCTTCTGCCATAATGCAAAGTTAGCTAAAAGTTAAGGAATGTGCAAATAAAACGCAAAGAAAAATGCAAGAAAAAAAAGGTGTGCGAAATGAGGCGCGAAATGAGGCGCGAAATAGTGTGCGAAAATCCAGAATAATACTATTAATATTGATGTATTTGAAAACAAACTTGCAGAATAATAGCAAAATTATTGTATAAAAAGAATTTTTTGTGTAATTTTGCATAAAGAAAATGAAAACTTGCTATATGATTCTTCCATATCAATCACTAAAAGAACAATGAAGCTAACTATCCTCAAGGCGAATGAACTCTCGCAACCTTTGAAAGCAACAGTACAGAAAACAGGTAAATTGGGTTTTACGGCATTCACGGCAACGCAGTTGAATTTGGATGCTGATACGTATGTGAATTTCTATCATGACGAAGATGCTCCACAGTCGCCCGTCATGGTGTTCAGTAAGAATGCAAGTGAAGAGTCATTCAAGGTGCATAAGTCGGGCCTGTACTTCTCGCTTTCAACCACAGCCCTTTTCGACCGTTTGGGATTCAACTACAAGGCAGAAAATGTGATTTGCGACCTCAAGCGCCTTCCCGAAGCCGATGAGATAGTGGGCGGTGATGCCTATCGTCTTGTGGCACGTCCACGAAAGGCAAAGAAGATTGCGCTTCAGTAGTTAAGCCGTAGCACTTTCGGCACAAATGAAATCTGTAGTTAGATAATGGCAAGGGAATCGCTCCCATACTCACTTCCTGTTGGTACCACTCGTGAGTGGCACGGATGTATGCTGACTCTGACCGAAGAGGGTTGGCGGGCAGAGGTGAAGCACTCTATGCACCGCCGTTGTAGGGGGTGGGATTACTGTAGGCCATGGATCTATATGATCACCATAGACACGCAGCATCACGACATAGCCCCGATGCCACAGATAGATGGCTACAAACTGCCCGAGTGGCTGCAAAGGCAGTATGCCAAGAAGGGGCATCCTCACTTATTTGGCGAACTGGCAGATTCTCAAAATGCCGGCTGCGAGAACCGAGCAGCAGCCAGTGACTCGGAGGGCAAGCCAATGGCACGCATTGCGCTTAATCCCTTCGGCCAGGAAGTGGATAAGCACATCAGGGAGATTCCGAAATACCATCCACAGGTGAGTATCATTGAATATGTGGTAATGCCTAATCACATACACTTCATCATAAAGGTGAAGGAACGGCTGCCGGAGAAGAAACCGCTGGGTGAGATTGTGAAGGGCTTCAAAACGGCTGTGGGCCAGTGCTTCAAGGAGCTTGTGCTTGGCGTTCCTGCTGCCACGCGCATGAATGTGGTGCAGCCGTCGTCCTCTCAGACGGCGTCTGAGAGAACAGGAGCGGCTGCCATGAGCGCAAGGCTGGCTGTAGCCATGAGTGCAAGGCTGGAGGCATCAAGAGCCAAATACGGAGGGCATGGCCCTAAGAACCCAAAGGTGGGCCTTGTGTTTGAGTCGGGCTTTCACGATCGCATCCTCTTCCGCAGCGGGCAATTGCAGACGATGATCAAATACGTCAGGAGCAATCCGCAGCGACTGTGGGAAGTGGTGCATAACCGAAGGTATTTTGAGAAGATGGCAGGATGGAGGATTACCATGCCGCTGCTACCCGATGGAGGAACGCGCAATGCAGGACGCTGGTGGAACTATTACCCTGGTGGCACAGAGGCGCTGATGAGCGAGGACGGAGTGAGAGGACTGTTGGCTAAAGTGGAAATAGATACGCGCATTGCCAACGGCTGCGAGCATGAAACACCCTCCACCCTTACAATGACCTTTAATGCCATCGGGAACAGAGAACTGCTTGCAGTACCCGAGAGAATGCAGATACAATGCTCCCGACGGATGACGCAGGCAGATATTGACCTGCTCATACAGGATGTGCTTGAGGCATGCGAACATGGCGTGGTGGCTGTGTCTCCCTGCATATCGCCCGGTGAGAAGCAGGTGGCCAGGGCGGTGATGGAGGCTGGATATCAGTTGATAGTCCTGTTCCCTAACGGCATACCACCCCAGACAGACGAATACAAGCCTTATGGCGTCTATTTTGAAGCCTGCGCCAGAGGGCAGTTGTTGATACTCTCGCCATGGGAGTTCTATGCTGGACAGACGAAACTCTCACGCTGGCAATGCCTGATGCTGAACGACATTGCTGCACAGCTGAGTATCATGTAAAAAGGATCAAACGATTACTGATACGCTGCTGCATCGCCCTATTTCACCAGAACTTTCTTTCCGTTCCTTATCACAACTCCCTTGGCATTCTTGCCTGCGCGCTGTCCTTTGAGGTTGTAGGTGTCGCTGTTTTTCTTCGTCTCGTTCTCCAACGGGATGGCCCTCCATTCCGGTTTCTCCATCTTGGGCGATTCTATCTCTGGAACCACGGGTTCACGGGTGTCCTGCTCCATCGCCTTAATCCTGGCTTTTGCCAACTTCTCCATCTCCTGCTGCGCTGCCTTCATCTGCTTCTCGGCCGCCTTCATGGCCTTCCTCTTTTCCCTGAGTGCCTTCTTCTCTTCCCTTGCCTTTTGCTTTGCGGCTTTCCTTTCCGCTTTCGCCTCGGCTTTTTGCTCTTTCTTCTCCAGTTTCTTCCATATCTTTTTATCGCTCTCGGTAGGGATGCCAAGTCCCATTGTAATACGTATCGATTGATCCTTCATCAAAACCTGCAGGTTCTGATAGTTATTTGCGTTAACCGTGACGGTAGTCGGTTCGTACCCTATGTAATTAAATTTCATCTCTACAGGCAGTTCATCCACGGGTATGTGGAAACGTCCTTGCATATCAGTTACGTACGCTCCCCCCTTGTATCTCACGCTCACACCGGGAATCACATCGATGTTGTCTCTCACGACTCCCGTGATGAGGTACTTGCACTGCAGGGTGTCGGCTGTAGCCACAGTGTCCGTCTGCTCGGTATGACTGGGTGCAGGTGTGCTGGGCAGTGCCTTCTCTTCTGCCTTTGCCCATGCAGGGGTG
>JAKSLO010000064.1 GCA_024401185.1 Bacteroidaceae bacterium
CATCAGTCCTTATGCGTATTGCGCGAATAATCCTGTGAAGTATGTGGATCCGGATGGGAGAGAGAAACTTAATGCCGTTTCATCAAGCGATGATAAAAAGGGGAGCTGTGTGATCTTGAACTGACAATGAGCCCCTTGTTACAGGTAGATGAGACGTGCGATTCCCTACATTCGCCCCTTCACTTCCTTCTTAAAAACTCCCGGCGTAGGCGAAGAGTAGGCGAAGAGAAGGCGAACAGAAGACGAACAGAAGACTAACAATAGGCCAATAGGATAAAAGATAAAAAAATCCTGAGCAGTAAACCGGCTGCTCAGGATTTTTTTGAAAAATTAATTGGAATGTCGAAAGATTGTTTTCTCACAAAGTTCGGAATCTTCTTGTCTTTTTTCTCTTCCGTTCATCGCTTAGCAGAATATGAGCTGCACAATGATGTATATGGGAAGGCAGACGATGAGTGAGAACTTGAACATGTAGCCGAAGAATGAAGGCATCTTCACGCCACTCTGCTCAGCAATACTCTTAACCATGAAGTTGGGACCATTGCCTATGTAGGTGAGGGCTCCGAAGAATACTGCACCCATTGCGATAGCTCTAAGCAAGGTTTCAGAGATGCCAGCCACAAGCCCTGGGGTGGCGGGGTCAACCAATGTGGTAGCCGTGGCATGGAAGACCATGGCCGTGGGGGCATTGTCGAGGAACGCCGAGAGGCTACCGGTGCAATAGACGAACTGCCAAGGCTCGCTCACAGGCAAGGGATTCTGCTGGAGGAACATCAGGGCAGGGGTCATGGTGGCAAAGATGCCACAGAAGACGCATGCCACCTCGAGGATGGGGGTCCAAGAGAAATCGTTGTCCACACGCACACTACGCTTGGTGGTAATCATGGACATGATGATGATGAAGAGGAAAATCCATTCGCGCAACAGCTTGACGTAGAAAGGAGCGTCGTGCTCGCCCATGGCAGGGATATAGGTCTTGTTGACGAACATCGTGGCAGCAATGACGCAAAGCA
This sequence comes from Bacteroidaceae bacterium, assembly GCA_024401185.1. Lineage (GTDB taxonomy): Bacteria > Bacteroidota > Bacteroidia > Bacteroidales > Bacteroidaceae > Physcousia. The sequence goes on from JAKSLO010000064.1 coordinate 1,014, forward strand.
ACCAGAAGATGTTGATAAGACCGGTGGCGGTCATCTTCACCTGTTCCGAAGAGTCGGACTCCAAGTCCTCTTTCGACTCCTTCTTGTATTTAAAGGTATCGACTACATAGTAGGTACCAAGCAAGAGCACACCCACCATTGCCCATTGGGGCAGCATGCTGAAGAACCACTCAAAGGGTACACCCTTTTGGAAGAGCAGGAACAATGGGGGGTCGCCAAGAGGGGTGAGGATGCCACCGCAGTTTGCCACGGCAGCAATGAAGTACAGGATGGTGTGCGTCTTGTGCTTGCGCTGACTGTTGGTTTGTATCAGCAAGCGGATGAGCAACATGGCTGCACCGGTTGTACCCATAAACGATGCCAGCAGATAGCCTATACCCAGGATGGTGGTATTGGTGAGCGGAGTGGCCTTAAGGTCACCCTTGATGCAAATGCCACCGGTAGTGACAAACAACGCCATGAGGAGGAGGATGAACGGGATGTAGTCGTACACCATCTGGTGCTCGATGTCATGCCCCATACCCTCAGAAATGAGCCAGGTTGCCACGGGAACGCCCAAAAGAAGCGAAACAAGAAGTTTATGTGAATTGTGCTCCCACCACTCACCGGCTTTGGTCAAGGGCAACACGGCAATGCAAAGCAGCTGTACCACAAAGGGGATGAGCATCCACATAGGAATAATATGCTCCATAAGCAGAAATTTTTAAGTTGAAAATAAAACTGATAGTTTAAACCAATACCTTTGTCATCTGGTTTGATGAATTTTGTGCAAAGTTAGTAAAAAAACATATTGAGTGAACAGCAAACCTTCATTTTTTATTTTATAGGCCTAATTCTTGCCTCTATTTTCTTCATTTCAAAAAAAAAGCATTATTTTTGCGACAAGAAATCATCAACAATATATAAATAGATAGCAATGGCAGATTTTAAGTATGCTCCTATGTTCCAGTTGGGCGAGGACAAGACTGAGTATTATTTGCTGACCAAGGAGGGTGTCTCTGTCAGCGAGTTCGAAGGTCACAAGATGCTGAAGGTCACTCCCGAGGCATTGACCAAGTTGTCACAACAGTGCTTCCACGACGTTGAGTTTATGTTGCGTCGTGAGCATAACCTTCAGGTTGCCAAGATTCTGAGCGACCCTGAGGCAAGCGAGAATGATAAGTATGTAGCTTTGCAGTTCCTCCGCAATGCCGAGACTGCAGCCAAGGGCATCCTGCCTTTCTGTCAGGACACGGGTACAGCCATCATTCATGCTGAGAAGGGTCAGCAGGTTTGGACTGGTTTTGAGGATGAGGAGGCTTTGAGCCGTGGTGTGTACAACACCTATACCGAGGACAACCTCCGTTACTCTCAGAATGCTCCCCTCAACATGTACGACGAGGTGAACACCAAGTGCAACCTTCCTGCCCAGATTGACATCGAGGCTTGCGAGGGTGCTGAGTACAAGTTCATTTGCGTGGCTAAGGGTGGTGGTTCTGCCAACAAGACCTACTTCTATCCCATGACCAAGGCCCTCATTCAGAATGAGAGCACCTTGCTGCCTTGGTTGGTAGAGGAGATCAAGCACTTCGGTACAGCTGCTTGTCCTCCCTATCACATCTGTGTGGTTATCGGTGGTACCAGCGCTGAGAAGAACCTTCTGACCGTAAAGCTGGGTTCAATCAAATACTATGATAGTCTGCCTACCACAGGTGATGAGACGGGTCGTGCCTTCCGTGACCTCGACCTTGAGGAGAAGTTGCTGAAGGAGGTCTATAAGATTGGTCTTGGTGCACAGTTCGGTGGTAAGTACCTGGCTCACGACGTACGCGTTATCCGTCTGCCCCGTCATGGTGCTTCATTGCCCGTGGGTATGGGTGTGAGCTGTTCGGCCGACCGTAACATCAAGGCAAAGATCAACGAGCAGGGTATCTGGATTGAGAAGATGGATGCAAATCCTGGTGAGTTGATTCCCGCAGAATACGCTAAGGCTGGCGAGGGTGCCAATACCATCGAAATCGACCTCGACAAGGGTATTGATGCCGTTCGTGCTGAGTTGAGCAAATATCCCGTTAGCACCCGCGTAAACTTAAAGGGTACCATTATTGTGGCTCGCGACATCGCTCATGCCAAGCTGAAGGCTCGTCTGGATGCCGGTGAGGGTCTGCCTCAGTATTTCAAGGATTACCCTGTACTCTATGCTGGTCCTGCTAAGACTCCCGAGGGCTATCCTTGTGGTTCAATGGGTCCCACTACAGCAGGTCGTATGGATCCCTATGTGGACGAGTTCCAGGCCAATGGCGGTAGCCTCGTGATGATTGCCAAGGGTAACCGTGCTCAGTGTGTCACCGATGCTTGTAAGAAGTATGGTGGTTTCTATCTGGGTACTATCGGCGGTGTAGCTGCCGTTCTCTCTCAGAGCAGCATCAAGAGCATTGAATGCGTTGAGTTCCCCGAGATTGGTATGGAGGCTGTATGGAAGATTACCGTTGAGAACTTCCCTGCATTCATCCTTGTTGATGATAAGGGCAACGACTTCTTCAAGCAGCTCAAGCCCTGTGCTGGTTGCACCATTCTGTAATTGAACACCTATTCTCCCTTCTTGGGGGAGAGGAAGAAAATATTGAGAATCCCTGTCTGACGACTGAGTCAGATGGGGATTTTTTGTTTTTGGGGCATCATCTATTACGAGGTTATTGAGGGCTTAGTCCGAAAAGTCGTTTCCATTTGAGTCAAAATAGGCTGTCAAATTGTGAATAATTAGCCATAATAGTGTTATTTTAGGCCTTGAACGACATTTTTTTGTGGAAAAAAGTCATTTTTTTTATGTTTTTTTGCGTCAGTTAATCATTTTTTTTGTACTTTTGCGTAGAATTTCAGATTAAGACACCTAAACAGAAGTTCCACAACAACTTTATTCGTTTTTACACGTTCTATTCAGAAAAAGTGTGTCTCGTTCGTATAGGTGTCTGATTCAATAATTCGTAACGATATTATTACATTATTATAATTATTAATTCTAAACAGAATCGATTTATGAAACAACTAAGGAAAAATTGTAAGATTGGCTTCATGTCGATGCTTCTTGCAGCCTCTGTTTTGTGCCCCACAGGTGCTTCTGCAGCGGACAAGAACGTGATGTGCGTGAAGACCAACACCGGACAGTACTTCCCCGTAGTTCGTGTCAGCATGATGGTCGTACCCGATGGTGGAAGCACCTTCGAAATCGTCCTGAAGGATGGAGTAGGCGAGGCTAATGTGAAGAGCATCAGTTTTGAGAAGCACAACGAGGACGTTGACTTCAACAAGTACAAGGAACAAACAAGTGGTTCAACCACCATCGACAGCAGCAAGAAGATCTACCTCTTTACCAATACCGGTAAATACCTTTCATTGGGCAAGGAAAAACCACAGCTCGAATCCATTGATGGTAGCAACATGTTTAACGTGGTTTGCAGCAGCATTACCGTGCCTAACGTTTCCGATGTGTATTTCATCCGTACCAATGACCCTGATGGCGTAATTGCATCTGACATTGATGAGGCTGTTATGGCAGAGGAGAAACTTACCTTGATGACTCCCATTTCATCGGAGATGCAGATTTCTGGTTGTGGTGAGGCTGCAAAGGCTATTGTTTACGACGCTAACGGCAAGATGGTTGGCGATGCTCCTGTTTACAACGGAGTTTCGACCGTGTCGGTAGCTCATCTCACCAAAGGCGTTTACATCGTTAAGGTTGGCAACAAGGCACTCAAATTTATGAAGAAGTAAAACCTAAAAACAATAAAAAGATTACAATTTATGAAAAAGATATTCTCAACTTTCGCCATGGCTCTGGTTGCCATGACATCATTTGCACAGAAGAACCAGCAGTATTTCCGTGTAGAGTTTGACGTACCCGTTTCAAACGAGGGCAAGACCTATAGTGGTAGCAATACCAGCGTAAGTGCCACCATGAAGGATAACTACGTGTATTGCAACCCCGAGCATGAGTATCTCGATTTTCAGGCTACTGACAATCCAATGTTTTTCCGCACCACCAATCCCAGCAATGTGAGCGAAACCTCATATTTCTACATTGGTAACAAGCGTGTTACTCAAAGTGGTTTGGGCACAGAGAACTATCCCTATATGGTAGATCACATTACCAAGATTACAGCATATTCTATTCCTGTTGAGAAGATTACATGCGACTCAACCGCGACCTATCGCATTGAGCCAGGTGATCCCCGTTTCCCCGGTGACTACCCCACGACTCCCAGTCACAAGTACTATGACATCGCAGACTTTACCTTCAACCGTATGCCCCGCAACGTGGCAGAGTTGAAGACTCTCCTTGAGGATGAGAATGGTAATCGTGTACAGGCTTGCGAGAACCCCCTCTTCATGGCTGCTGTTTGCTACTTCATCTGGCCTCGTCTGCTTGACTGCAGCCAGGATGCTCGCGACATGTGGGACTACATGTACGGTAAGCACTATAGCGCTTTGAACACCACGGGTATCGCTAATCAGACTTTCCAGAATGCTTGTATAGCTCAGTATGTAGGCAAGGATGCCTCTGGTGTATATTCACACAACAAGGCATTCCAGCACATCGGTGGTGCTACTCCCAGCAACCAATACAAGCCCAATGGCAAGAATTACGGTCCAGTAGGTCCTTTCAAGGTACGTGTGGGATGGGATGTTAAGGATCCTGTTACTTATTCTGCTGAAAAGAGTTGCTACATTGCAAGCATGCTTCTTTTCCCCAACCCTGATGCAAAGGATAGAGAAGAAATTGCATTTGACTATCCTGTAGGTCACGTAGTAAAGTTCCGCTCTACCAAGAAAAATGGTTGGTTCCTTCACGATGGTGAGAAGAGCTACTATACAAAGGGTAAGGATCAGTTCAATACTGATTTCTAATAGAGCATAGATGATCATACATACATTTATTAGGGCACGCCGTTAAAGCGTGCCCTATTTTTTTTTCTGCCTAAATACAGGTGGCACCATCACCACATCTGCTGCGACAAGAAAGGCAACGGGTGTCTGCGCACCGCGACTATAAGGGGGGAGCTTCAGTTTCTTCTGATAAACGTTGTCTGACAGCAACAAACGTTTCTTCCCTTGATTCTCAAATCATCAGAATGTGGGGAGGCGTGGTTTAGAAGGCCTCTCCCATGGAGAAAATAAAGCCTGGTCCGTTGCGTGAGAATCCAAGGTCGAGGCGTATGTTGACACCTGGCTTAAAGCTGCAACGGTAGCCTATGCCATAATTCGGAAGGGTCTGCTTGAATTGCCAAGTGTGAGTGTCGCGAAACACATTGGCAAAACCTGCCCATGCTACCATGCCGCTGCGCCCCCAGATGTGCTGGCGAAGTTCCAGCTGTCCCTCTACGATGTTGCGGTCGGTATATCTGGCTTCGTAGTAGCCTCGCATTCGGTAGATACTTCCTACTTTGGCAAACTCCGTCCAGGGCACATCGTGACCATAGTTGATGAGTGAATGCAGTTCGCCACCCAGTACTCCACCCTTCCAAAGAGGTGCGAAGGCTTTCATCTCAAGTTCGGTGGCAGTGAACGTGGAGTAGTTGCCAAGGCATCGGGGCATAGCTCGCTGTTCGAGGTCGAGGTAGATTCCACGTGAAGGGTTGAGTGCAAAGTCGCGTGAGTCGTAACGTAGTTTCAATCCTATTCCTAAAGTGCTGGTATGGCGTGGATTGTCACCTAATAGCTGGTTGACGGTATAGTCACGTTTGTCAGCATAATAAAGCGAGTAATAGACAGATGGACCCAGGTAAAGATTGTTGGCCAGTCGTCCAAGGAAGTTACCTGTGGCTTGTATTTGGTTGCGGGTGAAAGAACTGTTGTTGACATCGTTGTCAGCATTGTCATAGCCTAACCCCCAGAATTCGGTCTTGAAACTGGTGAGCTCAATATTATAGTCGGAACGAAAACGGTCATCGGGTAGGTAGTTGCTGCCTTGTACATAGACTTTCATCATTCCTTTTGTGGTAATTTGTGCCGTAAGGGAGAAATTCGATCTTTGAAGCATCTCATTTGAGGGCTGTAGATGGTAGAGGGCCGAGGCACAAAGTCCAATGCCGACTCCCGCAGTTTTGTTGTAGAAGGGTCCGCCGATAATGCTGAAGTCGAATTTGTCGAGAGGTTTGGGCTCATTGGCTTTCTTCAGATAATCTCCCAGCTTTCCTATAAAACCATGATGCTTGAAGTCTTGCTCTGTCGTGTCTTTCGAATTACTTTGAAGAGAAGTATTGGCAACAGATAAACTATCCTGTGCCCTTACAGAAGGACACAGGACAAAAAGACCCTGCAAGATGAAAAGGCTACGAATCATAGGTTCTGCCCATTGTGTTTATTCGCCTACAGGTTTTGATACAGGGGTTTCAAAGAATCGTTTGTACACCCAGCTCAATGAGAAGTAGGCAATAAACGAAGTGAAGAAACCTGCAATGGCATCAATAAGATAATGAGCATGTATGTACACCGTTGCGGCACAAAGCAGGCAGTAGAGGGGGAGTAGGATGAAGGTGAGTGCCTTGGTCTTGTACTTCAACGATAGGATGAGCAAGATGGTGGCAATACCAATGTGGCTGCTGGGGAAAGCTGCCGTGGGGCGCTCTCCTGCCTCGTGAGCCATGCTGACCAGACGATGGAAAGGACCATCAACGCCAACCTGAGGATACATTTCGCGCATGTCGTGGAAATAATGCCCCATTTCGGGGAATACTCCATTGGCAGCATCCACACCGGGTGCTGCATAGTAGTATTGTGGACCGGCCACGGGAACAAATATATAAATAATGTAATATAGGAAGAACGAGGCGATGACAATGAATGCCACACGCTGCAATACCTCGGGACGCTTTACCCAGAACCAGGTTATCAAAAGGAATATCATGGGGAAGTAGGCAAAATAGCCCATGTAGAGTGGCTCGCTCACCCACCAATCGGGGTAGAGCTGTCCAAACAGTAGTGAGGGTTGGCAACCAAACAGACTTTGTTCCCAGCCAGCAAACACGTGGTCGAGGTTAATGAAGAGGCGATTGAATTCATAAGTGTCTGGATACCAACGGCTCAATGTCATCATTACCAAGGCTATTCGCAAGTATGTGGTCAGACGGCATGGATATGCTTTGTACATCCAATATACTACGGCAATGAGGGCCATAAAACCTACTCGTTGCAGAATCATGGGGATAGGTTCCACCAGATCCACGATGAAAAGTGAAGTCAGGATTAGGGTGAAAATAGTGTAGGCAATCATTGCCCACTCAACAGGCCAGATGCCTTTCTGGAATTCGCTTGCAGGCAAGCGTTTCATTAAATCTTTTATCATTTGTATCTTCTTAAATTATAAACTCTTTCTTTATGCTTTTTATGAGTGACTACTACAGCCACTTATTCTCCTTGTACCACTTGACCGTCTCCTTTACACCTCGTTCCAAAGGCCACTCAGGATGGTAGCCAAGGTCGCGACGCGCCGGTTCAATGTCGCATTGCCAGTTGCGCTGCTTCAGTATGTGGTATTTGTCCAGATTGAGCGTGCTTGTCTTGCCAAACCAACCGCTCACCGTACCCGAGATGGCGCAAATGGTTTTGAGGAACCATAAAGGTGCCTTGATGTGAAGTACCCACGGGTTGCCCATCTCTTGTTGCAGCAAGTCGCTGAATCGGCGACTGTGGTACACTTCTCCATCGCTCAGGAAGTAAGCCTTTCCTTCTACGTCCTTTGCCTCAATGGCCAAGAGAATGGCAGCCACGAGGTCGCGCACATAGATGAAGGTAATCTCTTGAGGCTTAAAACCTACGGCAAAGTCGGTATGTTGCTTGATGCTTTTTGCCATCAGGAAATAGTCTCGTTCACGAGGACCGTACACTCCTGTGGGACGAAGAATGACATAGGGGAAGTTCTTCGTGTTCTTTAAGTAATCCTCTGCCTGTAGCTTGCTCTTGCCGTATGCCGTATTGGGGCAAGGCGTGTCGGTAAGTAGGATGGGGGAATAGATCCAACCCTCATGGCTATGACCGTTTGTGTTCTCCTTGAGGGAAGAGTATGCTGTGGAGGTGGCTTGCTGTGAAGCCTGTGTCTTCTCCCTTATTGCCCCAAAAATGCTCAAGCTGCTCACAAACACGAAGCGCTTGGGTATCATGTCCTCACTTTGCAAGGCTTGTATGAGGTTTTGCGTGCCCAGCGTGTTGGTTTTGTAGAACCCCTCCTTGTTAGGGCACTTGGTGGCACCTGCGGCATGCACCACATAGTCCCATCCTCGACCACCCATTTCCTCGCGGAACGAACGCAACTGTCCTCGCAATTTTTCAAGCGAGGAGAGGTCGAGTTCTGCAAAGCGGATACGCTCGTCGCAAAGGTATTTCTTGCTACTCGATGCTCGCATACCAGCATACACTTCGTAGCCTTTCTTCAATGCCTCTTCCACGATAAAACTGCCAATGAAACCGCTTGCTCCTGTTATCAGAATGGTCATCTATTATGCTTTCATTTGTAATTTGTTTGCAAAGATAAGATTTTTAACGCAAAAAATAGTTAAAAGATGTGCATTGTTCATATTTTTATGCTATATTTGCTTTCAGAAACAACAAAAGCATAGTTTACTATGAGCAAATCAAACAAAAAAGGCGGTAAGCGCATCACTAAAAAGGAGCTGATAGCCCTTATGGTGAATCTCTTTCAGACAAAGGGTGGCGAATCTGTTTCGCTCAAGGACATCTATCGTACTCTCAACCTTGACACCCATCCAGCAAAGGTGTTGTGTATGGATGTGCTCGAGGAATTGCTTTTCGACGACTTTATCGTTGAGAAGCCAAAGTACAACTATCATCTCAATGCGCCTTGCCAGGTGATGGAAGGTGTGTTCCATCGCAAGGCCAACGGTAAGAACACCTTTGTGCCATCGGATGGCGGTGAAGCCATTCTTGTGGCTGAGCGTAATTCGATGAACGCCATGGATGGTGACATCGTCAAGGCTTCGATGATGGCTCGCCGACGCAACCATGTGCGTGAGGCAGAGGTAGTGGAGATTGTAAAGCGCTCCGACAAGTCGTTTGTGGGTACGCTTCAGGTAAAGAAGAACTATGCCTACCTGCTTACTGAGGACCGTACGTTGGCCAATGATATCTTCATTCCTATTAAGGACTTGAAGAAAGGCAAGACGGGCGACAAGGCAGTAGTGAAGATTATTGAATGGCCTCGCGACAGCAAGAACCCTGTGGGTAAGGTGGTTGATATCTTGGGACAGGCAGGTGAGAACAATACTGAGATGCATGCCATCTTGGCAGAATTTGGCTTACCTTATTCTTATCCCAAATCAGTGGAGGATGCTGCTGACCAAATTGAGCCAGGCATTACCGAACAAGAAATTGCGCGACGTGAAGATTGTCGCGACGTGATGACTTTCACTATCGACCCCTACGATGCCAAGGACTTTGACGATGCTATCAGCATTCGTGTCATCAAGGGAGAGATGGGAGCAGAGGATGCCATGTATGAGGTGGGTGTCCATATTGCCGACGTGTCTCATTATGTGAAGGAAGGTGGTGCTATCGACAAGGAAGCCGTGAAGCGTGCTACCAGTGTCTATCTGGTTGACCGCACTATCCCCATGCTTCCCGAGCGCCTTTGTAACTTCATTTGCTCTCTGCGTCCCGATGAGGAGAAGCTTACGTTCAGTGTCATCTTCAAGATGAATGTGAAGGCAGAGGTCAAGGACTACCGTATTGTGCATTCTGTCATCAAGAGCAACCGTCGATTTACTTACGAAGAGGTGCAGAAGGTGCTTGAAGACCATAAGGAGGCAAGTGAGGAAGACTACCAGCGTCCCGGTGACAAAGCGATTCCTACTGACCCCAGTTACGAACCTGCTGAGAACTTTGCCACCGAACTCATCACTTTGAACCGTATGGCACATCAGTTGCGTGCCAAGCGTTTCGAGACGGGAGCTGTGGATTTCGACCGTGAAGAGGTGAAGTTCCAGATTGACGAGAAGGGAAAGCCTCTGGGTGTGTATTTCAAGTGCTCCAAGGATGCAAACAAGTTGGTTGAGGAGTTTATGCTTCTGGCTAATCGTAGCGTGGCAGAGAGTATTGGAAAGGCTGTCAATCCCAAGGCAAAGAACAACAAGAAGGCTGAGCATGGTGATATACCCAATATGAAGGGCACAAAGACCTTTGTGTATCGTGTGCATGACTTGCCCGACCAGAATAAGCTGATGAACCTGAGTGACTTTGTGAGCAAGTTCGGTCACAAGCTCAAGGCTACTGGTAACATGAAGGAGGTGAGCAAGAGCATTAACAAGATGCTTGCTGAATGCAAGGGCAAGCGTGAGCAGAACATGGTCGAGATGATTACCCTTCGCTCCATGATGAAGGCTCGCTACAGCACGCTCAATATCGGTCATTACGGTTTGGCCTTCGAATACTACACCCATTTTACCTCTCCCATCCGTCGTTATCCCGACCTTATGGTGCACCGTTTGCTTACCCGCTATGCCGAGGGTGGACGCAGTGTGTTGCGTGAGAAGTATGAGGATCTTTGCGACCATTCCAGTGAGATGGAGCAGCTGGCTGCACAAGCTGAGCGTTCAAGCATTAAGTACAAGCAGGTGGAATACATGCAGGAACACCTGGGTGAGGAGTTCGATGGCATCATTAGTGGTGTTACCGAGAGTGGCATCTATGTTGAAATTACCGAGAATAAGTGTGAAGGAATGGTTCCTTTGCGCGACCTCAACGATGACTACTATGACTTCGATGAGAAAAACTATTGCCTTATCGGTCGTCGTCATCACCAACGTTACTCTTTGGGTGACAAGATTCGCATCAAGGTGGCCAAGGCTAATCTTGAGCGCAAACTGCTTGACTTTGCTCTTGCTGATGAGTGCAAGGCTGTCGAGACTGCCAAAATCAAGGAGACTACCCTCAGTGATCTAAAAAAGAAAAAAAAGAAGAGAAAATAATTCTGAGGCAATATTTAATTGCTCTCATGGAATATAGTTCGATGGTTTCCGTGCCTTACCTCCCTCAATTAATATGAGACGTGTAGGTGTGGTGCGGAACTAAGGTATAAGAAGTTTTAAAAGAATGCCCAGTAGCCAAAAGATTACCCAAACACAGCGTCTTGAACAGCGCCAGCAACTCTCTGCTCAGCAGATTCTGGTTGCCAAGCTTACCGAGCTATCGGTAGAGGAGTTGCGTGCTCGTATCGAAACGGAGTGCGAGGAGAATCCTTGGTTGGAACGCACCTCATCGGACAGTTACGACGATGAAAGCAGTGGTTTGGGACATGATGATGGAAGTGAAAGCGATACCGATTCTGACGAAAACTTCGATGAAAACGATGGATTAGGTAGTACTTCCGATAGTGGTGATGAGGCTGACTGGGGAAGCGATGAGTTTCCCTCAACCTATGCTGACGACCATTCTCGCCAGCGTGAGGATGGTGAGTTGCTGAGCTTTCATGAACTGCTGATGCAACAGGTAGGTGAATACGATCTTGACGAGCATAAACGCTATGTACTTGAGTATCTTATTGGCTCGTTGGATGATGATGGATTCTTGCATACTCCACTTTACGAAATAGCCGATGAACTCGATATTTATCACAATGTTCGTACTAATGAACACGAACTCGAGAATATTTTGAAAGTTTTGCAGGAGTTTGAACCTGCGGGTGTGGGGGCTCGCAATCTTTGTGAGTGTCTGCTCATTCAGGTTCGTCGTAATGAATCGCTTCCCATGCGTTCTCACCTTATTGTGCTTTTTGAACACTATGCTGATGAGTTCACGCAGACGCATTGGGATGTCATTCAGCGTAAGATGAAGCTGAGTGACGCAGATCTGACGGCTCTTCGTCGTGCCATCAAGCGACTCAATCCACGTCCGGGTGGCAGCATTGGCAGGTTGCCTGAAGAGGCTGCCCATATCGTGGTGCCCGATTTCAAGGTGCAAACCAACGAATATGGTGATATTTTCTTCCAGCTTTGTGAGTCGGGCATCCCGCAGTTGCAGATGAGCGAAGACCCCTCGCAGTGGATGAGTGAATACGCTGATATTGATGAAAAAAGCATTAGTAAGGAGGTTCGTGACGCCTTGCGCTATCAGCGCAAGCAGATTGAGACAGGTTCCCTCTTTATTGAAGCCTTGGCTCAGCGTCGTCGCTCTCTTACGGCGGTCATGCGGGCAATCATTAAGTTGCAAGGTGATTTCTTCCGTGAAGGTGATGAAACCTTACTTCGTCCCATGCGAATGGAAGATGTGGCACAGCTCTCAGGTTTGGACATAAGTACCGTGAGCCGTGTATGCCGTTCCAAGAGTGTCGATACAAGTTTTGGTACTTTCCCTTTGCGCTGGTTCTTCAGTAGTGGTACCAAGAAAGAGGGAGAGGAATTCTCAGTTCGTCGCATTCTCTCCGCTCTTAAGAAGTTGGTTGACGACGAGGACAAACGTCACCCTTTGAGCGATGAAGACCTTACTGATATTTTGCAGAAGCAGGGCTATGATGTGGCACGGCGCACCGTTGCCAAGTATCGCGAACAACTGGGGATTCCTAATTCCAGGATGAGAAAATAAATACAGATGAAGCATTCACGTAAAAACTCTGAGGCGCGCACCCTCATTATGATGGCAAAGATCATCAGCATGTTGTTCCGACCAATCTATTATCCGGTGGTTTGCTGTGTTATCTTGCTTGTCGTAACTCCCCTTTCCCGTTTGCCTTGGCAGTATAAGGTCATGGAGACGAGCATCATGATGGTGTTTACTATTGTCATGCCTTTGTTCTTCACCGCATGTTTTCGTCGTTTTCGTCATATCAATCGTACAGATATGCGCAAGCGCAGCAACCGTATCGTACCCTATCTCATGACTATCATGTGTTACTCAGGCTACCTCTTTCTTATGCGCAATGCCTACATGCCTTATCTGTTGTTTTCTGTTATCAGCGCTGCCTTGCTTATCCAGATAGTGTGCACTCTGTTGAGCCTTGTGTGGAAGGTAAGTGTGCATTCTGCCGGTTCCGGAGCAATAATAGGTGCCATTGCTGCCTATAGCCAGATATTCCAGTTCAATCCCCTTGCCTGGATGTCGGTTGCCATCATGATAGCAGGTTTGGTGGGCACCAGTAGGATGATACTCCGTCAGCATAGCCTTTCACAGATTGTCGTAGGTACTCTTATCGGTGTTGTCTGCGGATACTTTGGCATCGCTTGGGGTATTCTCATCTATGGGGCGTAATTAGGGTCGTCACAATGCCTTGTTGCTCGGTTTAACAGATTTGAAAGTAAAAGCAAAAAAACATAACTTAAATGAAAGCAATTGTAAGTATTATCATGGGCAGTACAAGCGATCTGCCCGTCATGGAAAAAGCCGCCAAGTTTCTTGACGACATGCAGGTTCCCTTTGAGATGAATGCCCTTTCGGCTCATCGTACCCCCAATGAGGTGGAAGAGTTTGCCCGTGAGGCAGAAGGACGTGGTTTGAAGGTTATTATTGCCGGTGCCGGCATGGCTGCTGCTCTTCCTGGTGTGATTGCGGCAAGCACCACACTTCCTGTTATTGGTGTACCCATCAAGGGCATGCTTGATGGTTTGGATGCTATGCTTAGCATTATCCAGATGCCTCCTGGCATTCCTGTGGCTACTGTAGGTGTAAATGGTGCGATGAATGCGGCTATTTTAGCTGTAGAGATGCTTGCCTTGAGCGACAAGGAACTTGCTGCCCGTCTTGCCACTTATAAGCAAGGGTTGGGTCAGAAGATTGTCAAGGCCAATGCCGACCTCGCTGAGGTGAAGTATAACTTTAAGGTGAATTGATAGTACCCAAAGTTAGGATAGGCAACAGAAATGCTTCATCGGATGAACGGTGAAAATAGTGCTTTTCATCGATGAAATGAAGTAAAAGAACTAAATTGTTTTGTTCGTTTCTGTTTCTAAACAAATATGATATGAGAAGACAAACTCACGAAGTAAAGATTGGTAAGTTGCGTATTGGTGGACAGAACAAGGTGGCTGTGCAGAGTATGACGACTTGCTCCACTATGGACACGGAGGGTTGCATTGAGCAATGCATACGTATCATTGAGGCTGGTGCCGACTTGGTACGCCTTACTACACAGGGCACACGTGAGGCAGAGAACCTGCGCCACATCAAGGCAGGCCTTGTGGCTCGTGGCTATGGTGATACTCCACTCTGTGCTGACGTGCACTTCAATCCCAATGTGGCTGATGTTGCCGCTACTATCGTTGAAAAAGTCCGTATTAATCCCGGAAATTACGTCGATCCTGCTCGCCAGTTCAAGCAGTTGGAGTACACCGATGAGGAGTATCAGGCAGAACTGAAACGCCTTGATGAGCGCTTCTGCCATTTCTTGGATATTTGCCGTGAGCATGGTACTGCTATCCGTATTGGTGTGAACCACGGTTCGCTTAGCGATCGCATCATGTCACGTTATGGCGATACCCCAAGTGGCATTGTGGAGTCGTGTATGGAGTTTCTGCGCATTTGTGAACGCGAACATTTTCCCGATGTGGTGGTTAGTATTAAGGCCAGCAATACTGTCGTCATGGTACAGAGTGTACGTTTGCTGTGTCAAGAGATGGAACGTGAAGGTATGGACTACCCCCTTCATCTTGGCGTTACTGAGGCTGGTGAAGGCGAGGATGGCCGTCTGAAAAGTGCCGTGGGCATGGGTGGTTTGCTTATCGACGGTATTGGCGACACTATTCGTGTCTCACTAAGCGAGGAACCCGAGAATGAGATTCCCGTGGCTCAGAGCATTCTACAAGCTGCACGCGTGCAGATGAGCAAGACAGAGTTTATCTCGTGCCCTGGCTGTGGTCGTACGCTTTACGATTTGCAGGACACTATCCGTCGCGTAAAGAGCGCTGTGCAGGAACGGGCAAAACATAATCCACGTTACAATACCCTCAAGATTGCCATCATGGGTTGCATTGTGAATGGCCCTGGTGAGATGGCTGATGCCGATTACGGCTATGTAGGTGCTGCCCGTGGTAAGATTTCGCTTTACCGTAATAAGGAATGTGTGGAGAAGAACATTCCTGAAGAAGAGGCTGTGGAGAAATTGTTCCAGCTTATTGAAAGCGACGAAGCATAAAGGCTAAGAGCGCATATAGAAAATAGTAACCCCTTAATCCCCGAGGGGAATAAGAGCAATGT
>JAKSLO010000065.1 GCA_024401185.1 Bacteroidaceae bacterium
AGGAAGCTGAAGAGGTCACCCAGGGTATTGAAGTCCTTCTTCGCCATGATGCCTACGCCTTGCGTGGTAAGGGCTGACTTGGTGAAGTAGCGGTCATTGGTCTCGCTGTATGCCTTAAGGATGAAATTGCCCTGCTTGTTGAGCAACCATTGCACGTCGAAGTCACCGATGAAGTTGCTGGCTGCCACAGGGTTGTCGCGATAGCCGAAGTTACCGTTGATGAGCAGGCGGTTGTTGAGCAGGCGTCCTGACAGCATACCCTCTACATCCATGTCGCTCCAGCCCATGGTGCCAGTAGAGAGGTTGGCTCCGATGTTCCAGTTGCTGCTGCCTGTGATGTTGCTCAGCATCTGGTTGAGCTGACCAGAGAGAGTGGAACTGAGCAGCGAGTTCATGGCCGTACTGCTTTGTGCTTGCGAACCCGTGTAGTCGTAGGTGTAGAAGCGTCCGATGCCCAGCAGATATATAACCTGCATGTTGCGCTCCTCCTCGGTGCTGATGAGCGAGCGTACCATGCGAAGCTCGTCCTCGTTGACGTTGGGAATGTCGAAGTCGAAGGTGACACGCGGCGCACCCGCCTTGCCTCCCAGGTTCATGAGACAGTTGACACGCACGGTAGAGTTGGAGAACGTACCGCGGGCAGAAAGGTCGTTGAGCGAGACGCTGGGCACCGTATAGACCGCCTGCAAACCGAGGTCGGCATTGAAAGGATTGCCACCAAAGACTATTGTTCCCCCTTTGCGGAAGGTGAACTCCTTGTGGATGACATCCTGAAGCGTCATCTTGTAGGTACCATGATCCACACGGTAGGTTCCGTACATCTGGAAGCGTCCCTTGTTGTAGTAGGTAGCCTTGAGGCGACTGTTGCCGTGCAGGGTGATGTAGTCGTCGGTACGGGGATCCATGAGCAGGCGCAGCTGTGCCTCGGGCGTGATGTTGAAGTTGAAGTTGATGCGCATGTCATTTGTGGGCATAACCTCTTCCACCTGAGGCTTACCCTCCAACTGCTCCTTGAGCTTCTCGGAGCGGTTCACGTAGGTGACGAAGCCCGCGTTGGTCAACGTCTCAGGACTGTGCACCTTGTAAGTCAGCGAGGTACCTGCGGTGGGAGTGGCATCGATGTCGATGTTGACAAAGCCGGGACCGCCTTGCAAGCTGACCTTACCCGTGCCATAGGCGGTGGAGTAGAAAGGCATGTCGCCGAAGTCCTTTGTGTCGTATGCCAGCACATTGTAGGCATCGATGTCGAAGGTATAGTGCATATTGCGGAAGTGCTCGTAAGTGATGCGTCCATTGATGATGGCACTATGATCCTTCTGGCCGGGCTTTCCGTCGCGGTCGTAACCTGTGACGTCAACCAGTTCCACGTAGCCGGGACGCAGACGGAGGGTCTCGTTGACAGCATGGTATCGCGTGTTGAGCATGGGTATGGTCATAGCACACTCATGGGCAAAGGCATCGCCGTTGACATCAATCTCGCGGAACTTGCCATAGATGCGCACCTTGCCAGAGGCACGTCCCTGGAAGTCGGACATGATGTTCTTGACGTATCGCTGGATAAAGGCGCAGTTGGCTCGCGTGAAATCCACGTCGATGTCGAGACTCTGCACAGGGTCCTTGATGAGGTGCAACGTTCCGTTGACTTCCATGTGGCAACCATTGGGGACATCGTTGATGAGGCCCTTAAAACTGAGGTTACCGGCAGGGTCACCCCACGACAGGTAGGCATCGAGCGCACCCATGTGAGCCTCGTTGAAGGTAAAGTAGGGCACTTTGACGTTGCCACTGGCAAACGCCTTCTTGAAGAGGTGACGCCCCACGATGCGTCCGGTAGCATAGCCACCCATGGTGAGCGGTTTCACCTTGGCAGCCTCGAAGATGTAGCTGAGGTCCATGTCCTTGACATCGACCACGAGCGTATCTTCGTCATCCTGCGACGCCGTACCGTTGATGAACAGGCTGCGCTCACCGCCGGTCATGGAGAGGCGGAAGCCATCCACGTAGAGTTCCTTGTCGCGGAAATACATTTGTGAGGCATGCACGTTCCACAGCGTGTCGCTGAGGTAAATGTCGGTAGGCAGCACCTCGGCGTAGGCGGCCAGTCCGCCGGCAGCGTTACGCTCAAGTGAGCCACGCAACTGTATCTCACCCTTGTTCTTGACAGCCTTGTGGTTATCCCATGCAAAACGCATGTTGAGCTTGTCGTGCTCGGTGTTGGCATTGAAGGTAACCAGCACGGGGTCGCCCTTGATGAGTTTCTCAAGCTGTAGGCTGGTGTGCATACGCTCGGGGTTGTTGTCGAGCTTGGCGTCGATGTGGAAGAGCTCGTTGTCCTCGCCCCATTTCACGCTTGGCACAGAGGCCGAAGCCTTGAAGACCTTGTCGCGGCTATCCACCTTGGCATGCACCATGAGAGGACCCTGCTCGAAGGTGATGGGTTTGCCGATGAGGCGTTCGAAGGCAGAGAGGTCGATTACCTGTGCGGTGAGTTCGGCATCAGCCTCGCTGTCAATCTTTCCAGGCGAGGGGATGAAATCGGGCATCCAGTTGTGAGCCATCTGCTTGAGGTGTGCCACCAGCGTCTTGGGGGCAAAGGTGCCATCGGCCTGTACGGTGAGATAGGGGGAGTTGAAACGTATGTGTCGCTCGTTGAGACGAGGCTGACTGATGAGCTGCAGGTTGGTAAGCGCATACACGCCTCCGGTATCGGTAATGAGCACGTGAGGTATGCTGAGGTTACCCTCCATGTTGTCGAACGTGTTGCCCTTGAAGTCTATACCCATCTTGGTGGACACCTTCTGTACGCGAGGTGTCTTGCTGAGATGTGTGGAGGCAAGGTCGAGGTTCTGCACCTCTGCCAGGCCTTGGATAGAGGGTTGCTTTTTGTTAGTGCTTACGTGAAACTCGGCATTGAGCAGGGCGCAGGGATCCTTTGACTCTACGAAGGCCACAATCTGCTCGCCCTTGCGGTTAACATCGGCTGTAATGCCATGGTAGGTATAGCCTTTGATCTGTGCCTCTTGTATGGTGGCCTTCACTTTGCCTTCGGGCTTTCCGTCGTTTCCCTTGAGTATGCCATCCACATCTGCCGCGAAGGTTACCGTACCGAAGCTGGCACCTGCCTGTGCGGTGGAGTCGGTAAAGAGGCTGATGACCTCGCCCAACTTGAACTTCTGCGTCTCAGCATGAGCCTTCACCTTGCCTTTGAGATACGACCCTTCTGCGTCGATTTCACCCAAAAGGCTTCTCACCTTGGTGTTGGCCTTTATGCCCTCCTTGCTCATGTCCACGTGTCCGTTTATTTCTGTGTTGCCAAATTTGCGTACCAGGGCAGATATGCGTGCGGGTGAGAATTTGGGGTTATAGGCCTTCCCCTCCATCCTGCGTGACAGGATGGGCGATGCCATTTTCTCGAATTGTTCCGACAAGACTATGCGGTTGAGGCTGACGTCGAGAGTGGGGATGGTGTCCTTGAAATGGGATGCGTTGGCGTTAATATCTAAATGGATAGCTTGTTTCTCGTCGCTGAATAGTAGTTTCTGTATGGTGGCTTTCTCCTTGGTGCCATGTGCCTCGACATGGAGGGTGATGATGTCATCGATATCCTTCAGGGGAGGGTAGAGCGACTTGAAGTCGTTAGTGGCAAGCTGGGTGTGAATGATGCCCGAGTAAGTTCCATTGTTGTAGTGAATCTTCTCGGACTCTATGGAACTCTCGGGCATGCCTATCTTGAAGTCGTTGACAGTCCATCCAGACTGCTTGCCACGTGCCAGTTCGAACACGCCTTCGGTGATGCTGAAGCCACACTTCTCTTCAAATGAGAGTCTATCGAGCTCCACGTTGAGTGTGTCGCTGGTAAGGATGTTCAGCGAGGCACGTACGGAGAGGTCTTTGACAGCAAGGTGGTTGACATCGAGTCCTTCGTTGAGGGGGGCTTTCCAGAGGTTGTCGTACGACACGTTGGTGTGGCGCAGCCACAGGGAACGCACTTCGATGTGGGGCAAGGGCTTACGGGTAGAGTCCTTGCGGGCGAAGGCATCGACGATGAACTGGAAGTTGTAGGCCGAGTCGGGGGCAGCCTTGCAGATGCGGGCGTTGACTCCATACAACTGTGCGCTGTTGATGACGATGTGCCTGTCTGTGATGAGGTCGCTTAGGCTGATTTGTGCGGCAGTGCGAGTGGCTTGCAGTAGAGGACGGCCTTGTTGGTCCCATACGCGAATGCCATCCACGATGGCACGACCCATTAGTCCCACTTCGATGCGGTCTATCTCAACGCGTGTGTTCAAAATGCCCGACAATACATCAGCAGCCTTACCCGCCATCCATCTTTGGAAGGGAGGTAAGGAGAGCAGCAGATAGACGAGGAGTAAAACTCCTGCGATGATACCTACCAGCCATCGTATGATTGTTTTCAGTCTTTTCAGAGAGGTTTCATCCTTGATTTTCATCACAAAATTAGTGTTTTTATTTGAATTTTCATATAAACCAATGTAGAATTCATTTATTTTTTGTAATTTTGTCGCGTTAAACGAGTTTAATCAATATTTTTTTAATAATTCCATAACTTATATGGCAAAAGTAATCAAATTGCGTAAAGGTCTTGACGTGAAACTGAAAGGCACCGCAGCTTTGGAGACAGCCACCGTATCATGCCCCGGAGAGTATGCTCTGGTGCCTGATGATTTTGTGGGTGTAAAACCAAAGGTAGTGGTGAAGGAAGGTGACGCTGTGAAGGCTGGCGATGCCTTGTTTGTGGACAAGTTGCATCCCGAAGTGAAGTTTGTGAGCCCTGTCAGTGGTACGGTAAGCATGGTAGAGCGCGGCGATCGTCGTAAGTTGCTCAGCATCCGTGTGAAGGCCGACAAGGAGCAGGTAGCTCGCGAGTTCGATGTAAAAGGCGATGTGAAGGCTCTGCTGATGGAGAGTGGTTTGTTTGGCTTCTTCCGTAGCCGTCCCTACGATGTGGTGGCTAACCCCGATGACAAGCCAAAGGCCATTTTCGTTACAGCTTTCAACTCCATGCCTTTGAGTCAGGACTTCGACTATGTTGTGAAGGGCCAGGAGGCAGACTTCCAGGCTGGTATCACCGCTTTGAGCAAGATTGCAAAGGTGGAGCTTGGTATCAGCAAGAAGCAGACATCTTTGGAGGGAACCAAGGACTGCAACGTAACCATCTATGATGGTAAGGCTCCTGCAGGTAATGTAGGTGTGCAGATTAACCACACCAGCCCCATCAACAAGGGTGAGGTGGTTTGGACTTTGAGCGGTGAGGAGGTTATCTTCATCGGCCGTTTGATGAACACCGGTAAGGTGAACCTGCAGCGTACCATCGCTCTGGCAGGTAGCGAGGTGAAGGCTCCCAAGTACTACAAGGTATTCGTGGGTCAGCAACTGACCACCCTTCTGGCTAACGTCGAAAAGGCAGACCACAACCAGCGCATCATCAACGGTAACGTAATGACTGGTTTCAAGACTACCGCTGACAGCTACCTGGCAGCTCACGCCACCGAGGTGAACGTGATTCCCGAGGGTGATGATGTGGACGAGTTCATGGGTTGGATCAGCCCCTTCCGTCTTAAGCACTTCAGTACCAGTCGTACTTATTTCAGCTGGCTCACTCCCAAGAAGGAGTACACCTTGGATGCCCGTATCAAGGGTAGCGAGCGTCATATCATCGTAGGTGGTGAGTATGACAAGGTGTTCCCTATGGACATCTATGCTGGCTATCTTATCAAGGCCATCATTACTGGCGACATTGACCGCCAGGAGGCATTGGGTATCTATGAGGTAGCTCCCGAGGACTTCGCCATCGCTGAGTTTGTTGACAGTTCTAAGTTGGAATTACAGCGCATCGTTCGTGAGGGACTCGACATCCTGCGTAAGGAAAATGCGTAATACACATTATTTATAATAATATGAAAGCGTTAAGAAAATTCTTCGATAACATCAAGCCTTCCTTTGAGGAGGGTGGCAAACTGCACGCATTCCGCAGTCTCTACGAGGGATTCGAGAGCTTTGCTTTCGTTCCTCACACAACGAGCCGTCGCGGTAGTGTCAATGTGCACGATGCTTTCGATAGCAAGCGTTTGATGAGTTTTGTGGTCATCGCGTTGGTGCCCGCTTTGCTCTTCGGTTGCTACAATATCGGTTACCAGAACGCTGCTGCTGCTGGCAAGTTGGCAGAAGCTTCATTCTGGGGCATGTTTTTCTATGGTTTCCTTGCACTTCTCCCTAAGCTCATTGTCAGCTACGTGGTAGGTCTCGGTATCGAGTTCACCGTGGCACAGTGGAAGAAGGAAGAGATTGCTGAGGGTTACCTCGTGAGTGGTATCATCATTCCTTTGATTATCCCCATCAACACTCCCTTGTGGATGCTTGCCTTGGCTGTAGCCTTTGCAGTAATCTTCGCCAAGGAGATTTTTGGTGGTACAGGTATGAACATCTTCAATGTAGCCTTGATTACCCGTGCATTCTTGTTCTTCAGCTATCCCAGCGTGATGACAGGTGACTGCAGCGTATGGGTATGTGCAGACCAAATCTGCGGTTTGGGCTATACCGCTATGCCTGATGCACTTACAGCAGCTACTCCTTTGGGCGATGCTGCTCTGGAGAGCTTTGCAGGCTATGACTGCGAGACCGTAAAGAATGCCATCATCGGTTTGATTCCCGGTTCTGTGGGCGAGACCAGCGTTATCGCCATCGGCTTGGGTGGTTTGCTGCTTCTGTTTACTGGCGTAGCAAGCTGGAAGACCATGTTGAGCGTATTCGTGGGTGGTGCCGCTACAGGTTACCTGTTGCAGGCTACCGGTGCTACACAGATTGAATGGTGGCATCACCTCGTAATCGGTGGTTTTGCCTTCGGTGCTGTGTTCATGGCTACCGACCCTGTTACCAGCGCTCGTACCGAGTGTGGCAAGTACATCTATGGTTTGTTGATTGGTTTCGTAGCAGTTTTGGTACGTGTCCTCAACCCTGGTTTCCCCGAGGGTATGATGCTGGCTATCCTGCTTATGAACCTCTTCGCACCTCTGATTGACTATATCTTCGTGAGTCGTAACATCAGCAAGCGTGCTAAACGTGCAACTAAATAATCGTTATTACTATGGCAAATGATAAGAAGAAAGGCATCAATACGAATAGTAATGCCTATACCATCATCTATGCTGTGGTGATGGTTGCTATCGTTGCATTCCTGTTGGCCTTCGTGAGCAGTGCCTTGAAGCCCATGCAGGATGCTAATGTATTGCGTGATACTAAGAACCAGATTCTTACCTCGCTGAATATTGAGGGTCTGAAGGGTAATGCTGTGGACCAGAAGTATGATGAGGTTATCGTTGACACCCTTGAGTGCAATGGCAATGAGTTCTATCAGGCTAACGTAGATGGTGCTACCAAATACGTACTTCCTGTGAAGGGTCGTGGTCTTTGGGGTGGTCTCTGGGGCTACATCTCAGTAGATGAGGACAAGCTCCATGTATTTGGCACTTATTTCAGCCACGAGAGTGAGACCGCTGGTCTGGGTGCTCGTATCAACGAGCGTTGGTTCCAGCAGCAGTTCTGTGGCAAGCCCATCTTTGATGCTGAGGGTAACATTGCCCTGACAGTAGTAAAGGCTGGTGCTGCCAGTGCTGAGACAGAAGTGGATGGTGTGACTGGTGCAACCCTTACCAGTAAGGGTGTTGCCGGTATGGTTAACGACGGTTTGAACAGCTACAAAGACTTCCTGGCTGTAATGGCTTGTGAGGAAGTTGGTGAGGGTGACTGCTGCGCCGAGGGTGCAGAGGGTTGCTGCAAGGATGCTGCCCAGTGCTGTGAGAAGTGTCAGGGTGAGTGCCAGTGCCAGGCTGAGCAGAACTGTGGTGAGTGCCAGGGCGCATGCCAGAAGGAAGGCGAGTGCTGTGGCAAGTGCCAGGCTGAGGCTAATGTAGAACAAAACTAATTTAGGAGGAACAGAATATGAGTAAATTGTTTTCTAAGGAGAACTGTGAGGCATTGACTGGCCCGTTGAACTTGAACAATCCTGTGACTGTTCAGGTATTGGGTATCTGCTCAGCATTGGCTGTTACCTCCCAGTTGGAGCCTGCCATTGTGATGGGTCTCAGTGTGACTGTCATCACGGCATTCTCAAATGTGATTATTTCTTTGTTGCGTAAGACTATCCCCAACCGTATCCGTATCATCGTGCAGTTGGTTGTAGTTGCTGCGTTGGTAACCATCGTAAGCCAGGTTCTGAAGGCTTTCGCCTATGACGTAAGTGTTCAGCTTTCAGTTTACGTGGGTCTTATTATTACCAACTGTATCCTGATGGGTCGTCTGGAGGCTTTTGCTATGCAGAATGCTCCTTGGCCCTCATTCCTCGATGGTATCGGTAATGGCTTGGGTTATGCATTGGTACTCGTTATCGTAGGTTTCGTTCGTGAGCTCTTCGGTTTCGGTACTCTGCTTGGTTTCCAGGTTGTGCCCGACTGCATGTACGAGGCTGGTTACATGAACAACGGTATGATGGTAATGCCCGCAATGTCATTGATCATCGTAGGTTGTGTCATCTGGGCTCATCGTAGCATTAACAAGGAAGAGAAGAAAAAGTAAAAACATACCTAATAAAAAAAGAATAGAATTATGGAACATATGATTAGTTTGTTCGTCCGCTCTATCTTTGTGGACAACATGATTTTCGCATTCTTCTTGGGTATGTGCTCTTACTTGGCTGTATCTAAGAATGTAAAGACTGCATTGGGTCTGGGTATTGCAGTAACCTTCGTGTTGTTGGTTACGGTACCTGTTGACTATGCTCTGCAGACTTATGTGTTGGGTCCCGACGCTATCATCGAAGGCGTTGACCTTACCTTCTTGGCGTTCATCCTCTTCATCGCTGTCATTGCCGGTATCGTACAGTTGGTTGAGATGGTTGTAGAGCGCTTCAGTCCCTCACTTTATGCCTCATTGGGTATCTTCTTGCCTTTGATTGCTGTAAACTGTGCTATCATGGGTGCTTCTCTGTTCATGCAGCAGCGCGTACAGATGGATCCCGAGACCAGCAGTCAGGCTATCGCAGGCTTTGGCGATGCTATCGCTTATGCTTTGGGTAGTGGTATTGGTTGGTTGCTGGCTATCGTTGGTTTGGCTGCCATCCGCGAGAAGATGGCTTACACTGATGTTCCCAAGCCTCTTCAGGGTCTTGGTATTACCTTCATCACTGTAGGTCTTATGGCTTTGGCATTCATGTGCTTCAGTGGTTTGAAAATCTAATAGTAGGAGGAATATACAATGGATATGAATTTGATTTTAGCGAGCATTGGCGTATTCCTGGCCATCATTTTGGTGTTGGTCATCATCCTGCTCGTAGCAAAGACTTACTTGTCGCCCAGCGGCAACGTAAATGTGACTATCAATGGTAAGAACACGGTGAGCGTACCTCAGGGTGGTTCATTGCTTTCTACCTTGAGCCAGGAGGGCATCTTCCTTCCCAGTGCTTGTGGTGGTAAGGGTTCTTGTGGTCAGTGTAAACTCCAGGTGCCCGATGGTGGTGGTGAGATTCTCGATTCTGAGAAGGGTCACTTCACTCGTAAGCAGATTAAGGAGAATTGGCGTCTGGGTTGCCAGTGCAAGGTTAAGAGCGACATGGCAATCAAGGTTGACGATTCTGTAATGGGTGTTAAGGAGTGGGAGTGCACCGTTATTGGTAACAAGAACGTGGCAACCTTCATCAAGGAGTACAAGGTGGCTTTGCCTCCAGGCGAGCACATGGACTTCGAACCAGGTTCTTATGCACAGATTAAGATTCCTGCATACGA
Source organism: Bacteroidaceae bacterium (assembly GCA_024401185.1). GTDB lineage: Bacteria > Bacteroidota > Bacteroidia > Bacteroidales > Bacteroidaceae > Physcousia. The sequence goes on from JAKSLO010000065.1 coordinate 9,798, forward strand.
CATCGACTATGATCGCGACTTTGATAAGGATCTTATCGGCGAGACCTACATGGGTGCATGGAACAACTTCAAGCTCTTCACTCTTAAGCAGAAGAATGAAACTCCTACCATCCGTGCCTACTCTATGGCTAACTATCCCGATGAGGGCGATATCATTACTTTGAACGTACGTATCGCTACTCCTCCCTTCAAGCCAAAGGATCAGTGTCCCAACGGTCCCGAGTTCCAGGATGTACCTTGCGGTATAGCATCTACTTACATCTTCTCTCTGAAGCCTGGTGATAAGGTTGTCATGAGTGGTCCTTACGGAGAGTTCCGTCCTGAGTACGGCACAGGTCGTGAGATGATCTGGGTCGGTGGTGGTGCCGGTATGGCTCCTCTGCGTGCACAGATTATGCACATGCTTAAGGGTAACGGCATTAAGCCTGAGGATCGTCAGCGCCCCATGCACTATTTCTATGGTGCACGTGCCATGGAGGAGATTCCCTTCCTCGACGACTTCCTGCAGTTGGAAAAGGACTTCCCCAACTTCCACTTCCACCTCGCTTTGGACCGTCCCGATCCCAAGGCAGATGCAGCAGGACTCAAGTACACGGCTGGTTTCGTAGCTCCTGTGATGGGCGATACCTATCTGAAGCAGCACGAGGCTCCCGAAGACTGCGAGTACTACCTCTGCGGTCCTCCAATGATGGCCAAGACTGTGCTCGACTTGTTGCATAGCCTCGGTGTAGAGGATGATATGATTCGTTTCGATAACTTCGGCGGATAATTATATGTGGACAAGAGGCGCTGAATTACAGCGCCTCTTGTTGTTCTTTTATCTTAACTTTTTTCTTGCAACATGCCTATGCGTTCGTTTTTCGGTTTTTTCTTCTTTTTGTTCACTTTCTCCCTTTCTGCCCAAGAGGTTAGTCGGCCTTTGGCATCATCAAAACGTGCCAAGCATCGCCTTTTGAGCAAAAATGGTGAAGTGTTGATGTATTCAGATGAGTTTGACCCTAACCAGATAAAAGATGAAATGCCATTGGCTTTGCAGGAAATTATCCGTGCATACAAGAGCAAGGCAGAGCATGGGGCACGTAGATACAGTACTCGTACTCCGGGCAAGGTTGTGGCACCTTTGCTGAAAAGTGTGCGGCATCAGGGAGAACCTTACAATCGTTCTTGTCCATATTACAGGTATCAGGACGGGACTCTTAGTAAGAACCCTTGTGTGTCGGGGTGTGTGGCCACCGCACTTGAGCAAGTGGTGAGCTTCTGGCGCCATCCCAGCGAGTTGAAAGATACGCTAAAGGGATGGAGCACAGATAACTATACTATTCCAGACGTGCTTCCGGGTACAAAGATTGACTGGGATAATATCCTGACCAACTATGCAGATGGACAATATAATGACGTGCAGGCCAAGGCAATTGCCGACCTGACATATTACCTGGGTGTGGGGGCGCACATGAATTGGGGTGTTGAAAGCAGTGGAGCCAACCTGTACCGATCGATAGATGCACTCTACGATGCTTTTGACTACAAGACAATTGCATACGTGCAGAGAGGATTGTACTCTCCGCAGGCATGGAATCGCATGCTACGTAATGAGTTAGAGTGTGGCCGCCCTATTGTCTATACCGGGCATACATATAGTTTGGCAGGACATTGCTTCAATATTGATGGTGTGGATGAAGAAGGGTATTATCATATAAACTGGGGTGAAAAAAACTATACCTGCTATCTGGATATGGACTACATGAACCCTTTTGAACCCTTGGACGAACTGACGGATATGGGCATGCAAGCGGGTTTGTTCAACAACCAGACGGCATTGTTCATGCATCCTGATGATTTCTTGATAGATATTTTTGATACTCTTTCTGTGGATGATGCCCTTCATGGTGTGGTGGTGGATGATATCAAGTTTAGCCGTGCTCCTGATCGCCAGGGATATATTCGTACGGACTTTTCCTTGACGAATACCAACAAGGACTCTGTGAATTACACCTTTGAGGTGCTTACGTATCTCCCTACTGATACAGCCATCTTTAAGCAAGCTGATTTTGTAGGGCTTACATCCGTCAATCTCGCACCTGGAGAGCATAAGGTATGGCCTGTGTACTGTCTTTTCTCCAAGACAGGCGACCGCTTGCTGAGTTATAGTGCCGACGATAAGACTACCCCTTATGTGGTGCCTGTTACCATTGTTGATGGAACGCCTGCTCAGTATGAATTCAAAAAGCCTGAAGTGCAGTTGATTAAGTATCGAGATGCTAACGGGATGACGGATTACACGGCTCGTTTTGATTTCGATGTATTGAATAATTCTACCAGTGGAGCAGGCTCGTATTTGTTTACATATTGCCTGTTTGAAGACGGGAATGAACGTGACGTGCGTCATTACAATATTCCTGATGTATATGCTGGTGTGCCCTTTCATGAAAGCGTAGATTTCCATCACTTAAAGGAAGGACAGCAGTATAGATTTATAGTCCGTTATCCATGGACAATCCGGCAGGAGATAACCTTCGTGGTAAGGGATGAGGACTGCGTTGATGGAATAGAGGTGGTGGCACAGGATGATGAACTGCCTCAATATCTGCCTCAGGCCGAACGATGGAAGAACCGTTTGTATGACTTGTCGGGACGTCGTGTGCAAAACCCTGTGCGAAGTGGTCTGTATATCCGCAACGGAAAATTATGGATGAATCCGTAGGTGCACATGTAAACTTGAATAATAATAATTGTATGAATCCAATAGCGTTGATAGACAAATATTGTGGGGGCAACGACCCCCTGCGCCATGTTCTCCTCACACATAGCCAGAAAGTGGCAGATATGGCTTTGCGCATAGCCCGTAAGCATCCAGAACTCAATCTTGACTTGGACTTCGTGTACGAGGCAGCCATGTTGCATGATATAGGGATTGTAATGACAGATGCCCCTTCTATTCATTGTATGGGTACTGAACATTATTTGCGTCATGGATGGTTGGGAGGTGATATTCTGCGAAAAGAAGGTCTTCCCCAACATGCTCGTGTGGCTGAACGTCATACTGGCACCGGATTAACGGCCAAGTCGATAGTGGAACAAGAACTTCCGCTTCCTCCTATGGACTTAGTACCAGAGTCGTTGGAAGAACAACTGATTTGCTATGCTGACAAGTTCTATTCAAAGACTAATCTGGAAAAGGAGAAAACGTATGAGAAGGCACGTCGCTCTTTGCTGCGATTTGGCGAAGATGGTCTGGCTGTCTTTGACCGTTGGTATGCCTTATTTGGGGTATGAAAGAGTTGTAAATTGATTTTTGCGATTTGGTATTTAGTGATTTGTCGGTATTTTAACTATTTTTGTATTTGCCAAACCTCGAAATCTCGTATGTTTTGTGTACCTTTGCACCTTGATTTACTATAGCTATTAGTTTTGAAGGCGCAAAAGTACACGATATTACTGGCTGTCTTTGCACTATGTGCAATGGCGTATGCTGCAATACCTGCCCATTTCTGGGGTGGGAGGGTGTTGTCGTATGGTATGTCAGATAGTCTTGCGCATGACACACTGGCACTTGACTCATTAGCACTTGACTCTGCGCTTCTTGATTCTGTGCAGAAGAAAGCTGCCGTGAAGCAACTTACCGTGGACAGCGTGTTGAAGTCTGTTTCGCAGGATAGTATCCTTGCCTTGATGGCTTCGAACAAAATCATCGAGGTACTTCCCGACTCAACTCGCAAAGACAGTCTGCGCAGCGATACGTTAAAGCGTAGTAAGAGTGCGCTGGATGCTCCCGTAATATTCTCGGCACAAGACTCTATCACGTTTGACTATATTGCATCTCGTGCCAATTTGTTTGGTGAGAGCAAGGTGAACTATCAAAACCTTGAACTGGAAGCAGACCTTATCACTATGTCGCTCGACAGTAGTGTGGTATATGCTTCGGGTAGAATGGATACAACCGAAGCTAAGCCTCAGATAGTGGGAAAGCCCGTGTTCAAACAAGGTGGTGATGAGTACGAACCCGATAGCATCAGCTATAACTTCAAGACGCAGAAGGCTTTTATCAGCAATGTCTATACCGATCAGGGCGAGGGCATCCTGGTGGGTGAGGAGACCAAGCGCGACAGTATGGGTGTGATGTACGGACGTGGTGGTAAGTACACCACCTGCGATGCGCCCAACCCACATTTCTATCTTAAGCTGACACGTTACAAAGTACGTCCTGGTGAGGATGTGGTCTTCGGCCCTGCCTATCTGGTGGTGGAGGATGTGCCATTGCCCCTTGCCATCCCTTACGGATTCTTCCCCTTCTCGAAGAGCTACAGCAGCGGTTTCATCATGCCTACCTATGGAGATGAGACAAGTCGAGGCTTCTACCTGCGTGATGGTGGTTATTATTTTGCCATAAGCGACAAGATTGACCTGAGAGCTACGGGAGAGATCTATACTAAGGGATCGTGGGGAATTGCAGCCCAGACAAACTATAAGAAACGCTATAAGTTCAGCGGAGGTTTCACGTTCAGTTACCAGAATACGAAGGAGGGCGAGAAGAATATGCCTGACTATGCCGTGTCGAAGAGTTTCAAGGTAACGTGGAGACATAGTCAGGACAGCAAGGCAAACCCTACACAGACGTTCTCGGCCAGTGTGAACTTTGCCACCAGCAGCTATGAGCGTAACAACCTGACGTCTATGTATAATCCTGAGAGTTATACGCAAAGCAACCGAACCAGTAGTATCAGCTATTCTAAAACCTTCAATAGCATTGGCCTCACGCTTTCGGGAACCTTCAACCTGGCACAGAATATGCGCGACAGCAGTCTGTCGGTTACCCTGCCCACGTTGAACATCAGTCTGGCACGTTTCAACCCTTTTAAGCGTAAGAAGCAAGTGGGTAAGGAGCGTTGGTACGAAAAGATATCAATGAGTTACACAGGTACGCTCACCAACAGTATAAGTTGTAAGGAGAACGAGATTATGCACATGAACTTGATAAAGGACTGGCGTAATGGTATGCGTCACCAAGTCCCTGTTAGTGCTTCGTTCACCATCCTCAATTACATCAATGTCACGCCTTCGTTCAACTTTACCGACCGCATGTACACCGATAAGATAAAGCGTACATGGAATGAGCAGACCGGAAAGACGGAAGATGAAGTGCAGTACGGATTCTATAATGTATATAATTACAATCTTTCAGTTTCCGCCAATACTAAGCTGTATGGTACTTATAAGCTCATTCTGCCCGACAAGAATGGTAAGAAAGAACAGAAGGCCATGGTGCGCCATGTCATGACTCCCTCTATTGGCTTTAGTTATGCTCCTGACTTCGGCGCTCTTCGCTATGGTTTCTTCGACACTTATGTAAAGACCGGAGCAGACGGACAACCACAAGTCGTGACGTACTCCCCTTATGAAAATGGCTGTTATGGTACGGTTTCCAGGGGAAAGGTCGGAAATGTGTCTATGGACCTCTCCAACAACGTGGAGATGAAGGTTCGTTCTGACAAGGACTCGACGGGCTATCGCAAGATAAGTTTGATTGATGAACTGGGTGCCAGTCTTAGTTACAACATGGCTGCTAAGTCACGTCCTTGGTCTGACCTCAATATGCGTGTTCGCTTGAAGCTGACGAAGAGTTACACCTTCTCGCTCAATGCGTTGTTTGCCACCTATGCCTATAGTAAGGATGCAGATGGTCGTGTCTTTCTGTCAGATGAGACGGAGTGGTCAAGAGGTCGTTTTGGTCGTTTCCAAGGTATGTCACAGAATCTTTCATATTCTTTCAACAACCAAACTTTCAGTAAGTTGTTTGGTAAGAAGAAAGATTCCAACAGCAAAAGGAAGAATGACGGAGATGACGAGGATGTGGATGAGGAAGAGATTGACCCTGACATGCAGAACATTGACCCTGAACGTGCCAAGGCCAAGAAGGATGCTAACAAGAAGACAGAAAGCGGACTGGATGAGGATGGCTATGTGAAGTTCTCTCTCCCCTGGAACTTCTCTGTGAGCTATGGTGTGTCGATGCGAGAGAACACCAGCGCAGAACTCAACAAACGTATGCGTTACCCCTATATGCTGACGCATAACCTGAACTTCTCCGGCTATGTGCGTATTGCCGAGAATTGGTCTATTAACTTCTCTTCTGGTTGGGACTTCAATTATAAGAAACTCTCTATGACAACGGCATCATTGAGCCGTGACTTGCATTGCTTTAGCATGAGTTGCTCTATGGTAATAGCACCATATCGCAGTTTCAACTTCACTTTTGCTTGTAAGGCTGGTACCTTGGCCGATGCTTTGAAATGGAAGAAGCAAAGCAGCTACAGCAGTAATATTGACTGGTACTAATT